>NZ_HG322949.1:3004781-3279230 GCF_000723165.1 Janthinobacterium agaricidamnosum NBRC 102515 = DSM 9628 | reverse complement strand
TTCTAATGTGATTTTGTCACAGCGCGCCCATGGCCAGTCCACGGGCGCGCTGATGGCGTCGCTGGATGGCGCAAGCATGACGCTTATGCTATGTTTCCATCCGGCGATACCACCACTGTCATCCTCGATGATGTCCGGCACGGCAGCGATGCCAGCCGGTGGTAAGCGAAAAGCGCCGATACAGGCGTAGTTTTTCACCTAAATTCGGTGGCGGCAGGCTCGCCGCGCCGAGCCCCTATAGCTAGACCATAAAAGGAATGCGGAGATGAAACTGAAACTCAAACAAGTCGTGATGTTGAGCACCTTGGCTTTCGCCGGCAGCGCTTTCGCTACCGATGTTGAAGTCTTGCACTACTGGACTTCCGGCGGCGAAGCCAAGTCGGTAGGTCAACTGCAACAAATTCTGAAAGAAGAAGGTTACGGCTGGAAAGATTTCGCCGTGGCTGGCGGCGCAGGCGAAAACGCCGCGACCGCACTGAAAACCCGCGTCATTTCCGGCAATCCGCCGACCGCCGCCCAAATCAAGGGGCCATCGATCCAGGAATGGGGCAGCGAAGGCGTGCTGGCCAACATCGACGATGCCGCGATTCCAGGCAAATGGGATAGCGTATTGCCGAAAGTGGTCGCCGACATCATGAAATACAAAGGCCACTACGTTGCGGCACCGGTCAATGTGCACCGCGTGAACTGGATCTGGGTCAACCCTGAAGTGCTGAAAAAAGCCGGCGTGGTCGGCACCCCGACCACTTGGGACGCGTTCTTCGACGCCGCCGAAAAAATCAAGAAATCCGGCGCGGTCGCGATCGCCCACGGTGGCCAGCCTTGGCAAGATTCGACCATCTTTGAATCGGTCGCGCTGGGCGTGGGCGGCACCGCTTTCTACAAAAAAGCGATCTTGCAACTGGATCAAAAAGAATTGACCGGCCCGACCATGATCAAGGTGTTCGACACCCTGGGCAAGATCAAGGGCTACATCGACAAGGACGCGCCAGGCCGCGACTGGAACCTGGCCACCGCGATGGTCATCAACGGCAAGGCCGGTTTCCAATTCATGGGCGACTGGGCTAAAGGCGAATTCACCGCCGCCGGTAAAGTTCCTGGCCGCGATTACCAGTGCATCGCCGCACCGGGCACCGACAAGTCGTTCACCTTTAACGTCGACTCGTTCGCGATGTTCACCCAAAAGGATCCAGCCGCCAAAAAAGGCCAGATCGCTTTGGCCAACGCGATCATGAATCCGAAGTTCCAGTCGATCTTCAACTTGAACAAGGGTTCGATCCCGGTCCGTTCGGGCGTGTCGCGCGACAAGTTCGACGCCTGCGCGATCAAGTCGATGGATGACATGGATGCAAGCAACAAAGCCGGTTCGCTGGTGCCATCGTTCGCCCACGGCATGGCGTTGCCTTCGGCGACCCAAGGCGCGGTGATGGACGTGGTTGCCAAATTCATGAACAGCAACATGAGCTCGAAAGATGCGGCAGCGGCCCTGGCCAAAGCAGCAAAAGTGAAGTAATACCCGAGGCGCCGGCTTGATAGCCGGCGCCTTTTTTGTATCCGGCATGTCCGCAGGCGCCTGTTTGGCGCCACACACAGTTTTACTTCTACGGTTGTCCTATGTCATTACGCAAGCAATTCGACCGCTGGATACCGCAGCTTGTCCTGGGCCCGACGCTCATCGCAAGTTTGCTGTTTGTCTATGGTTTCATCATTTTGACCGGTTATCTGTCGCTGACCGAATCGCGCCTGATGCCGAACTACGATTTTTCCGGCCTGGTGCAATACTACGAACTGTTCGATAACGAGCGCTGGTGGACCTCGCTCAAGAATCTGGGCATTTTCGGTACCCTTTTTATCGGTTTGAGCATCACTATCGGCCTGTTCCTGGCGATCTTGCTCGACCAAAAGATCCGCGCCGAGGGAGCCTTGCGCGCGATTTATCTGTACCCGATGGCGCTGTCTTTCATCGTCACCGGCACCGCCTGGAAATGGATGTTGAATCCTAGCCTGGGCCTTGAAAAAGTGATGCACGACTGGGGCTGGACCTCGTTCACCTTCGACTGGCTGGTCAATTCCGACATGGCGATCTACACCGTGGTGATCGCCGGGGTCTGGCAATCGTCCGGTTTCGTGATGGCGCTGTTCCTGGCCGGCCTGCGCGGCATCGATGAAGAAATCATCAAGGCGGCGCAAGTCGACGGCGCGACGCTGCCGGTGATTTACTGGCGCATCGTGATTCCGGCCATGCGTCCGGTATTCTTCAGCGTGCTGCTGATCCTGTCGCACATCGCGATCAAGAGTTTCGACCTGGTGATTGCATTGACCGCCGGCGGACCGGGCAACTCGTCCTCGGTGCCAGCGATCTTCATGTACCAGTTTTCCTTCACCCGCGGCCAGCTGGGCCTGGGCTCGGCATCGGCGATGATGATGCTGGCCACCATCGTGGCAGTCCTGGTGCCGCTGATGTACCTGGAAACGCGCAGCGCAAAGGCAATGAGATGACACCTACCCGTAGCAATAACCGCATCACCCTGGGGCGCGTGGTCCTGTACCTGCTGCTGATACTGTTCGCGATTTATTACATCGTGCCGCTGTACGTGACCTTGTCGACGTCGTTCAAGTCGCTCGATGAAATCCGTACCGGCAACCTGCTGTCCTTGCCGCAAGTGTGGCAATTCGATTCGTGGGGCAAGGCGTGGTCGTCGGCCTGTACCGGCGTCACCTGCGACGGCTTGAAGCCGTTCTTCTGGAATTCCATCGAAATGGTAGTGCCGGCGGTGCTGATTTCGACCTTCCTCGGCGCTTTCAACGGCTACGTGTTTGCGCACTGGCGCTTCCGCGGTTCGGAAGCCCTGTTCGCCGGCTTGCTGGTCGGCTGCTTCATTCCGTTCCAGGTGGTGATCTTGCCGATGGCCAGCTTGCTGGGTGAATTCGGCCTGGCCAATACCACCACCGGCCTGGTGTTCGTGCACGTGGTGTACGGCACCGCGTTCACCACCTTGTTTTTCCGTAATTACTACATTGGCGTGCCGGAAGAGCTGATCAAGGCGGCCCGTATCGACGGCGCCGGCTTCTTCCTGATCTTCCGCAAGATCGTGTTGCCGATCTCCGGCCCGATCTTCGTGGTGTGCATCATCTGGCAATTCACCCAGATCTGGAACGACTTCCTGTTCGGCATCGTGTTTGCCAGCGGCGAATCGCAACCGATCACCGTCGGGCTGAACAACCTGGTGAACACCTCCACCGGTGTCAAGGAATACAACGTCAACATGGCGGCCGCGGTGATTGCCGCGCTGCCGACATTGCTGGTCTATCTGGTCGCAGGCCGTTATTTTGTGCGCGGCTTGACCGCAGGCGCAGTCAAAGGTTAAGGAATATACATGTCAAGTTTATCGATACGCAGCATTCGCAAGGTCTATACCAACGGCGTCGAAGTCTTGAAAGGCATCGACATCGACATCAAGGACGGCCAGTTCCTGATCCTGGTCGGCGGCTCCGGCTCCGGCAAGTCTACCTTGCTGAACATGATCGCCGGCCTGGAAAGCGTCACTTCCGGCGAAATCCTGATCGACGGCAAGGTCGTCAACGACTTGCCGCCGAAAGACCGCGATATCGCGATGGTGTTCCAGTCGTACGCCTTGTATCCGTCGATGACGGTGCGCGAAAACATCGCCTTCGGCTTGAAGGTCAAGAAAGTGCCAAAGCAGGAGCAGGACGAAATCGTTGCCCGCGTCGCCGAAACCCTGCAAATCACCCATTTGCTGGACCGCCGGCCGGCCCAGTTGTCGGGCGGCCAGCGCCAGCGCGTGGCGATGGGCCGCGCGATTTCGCGCAAGCCTTCGCTGTTCCTGTTCGATGAGCCGCTGTCGAACCTGGACGCCAAGCTGCGCGTTGAAATGCGCGCCGAAATCAAGCTGATGCACCAGCGCCTGAACGCCACCATCGTCTACGTCACCCATGACCAGATCGAAGCGATGACCATGGGCGACCTGATCGCCGTGATGAAAGACGGCATCGTGCAGCAACTGGGCACGCCGCAAGAGATCTACGACAATCCGGCCAATTTGTTCGTGGCCGGTTTCATCGGCTCGCCGTCGATGAACTTCATCACCTGCAAACTGGCGGTCGACGGCGACGAAGTGTCGGCCGCGATCGAAAACGCCGGCAACAATATGCGCCTGGTGCTGCCGTTTGCCGCCGACAAGGTACGCGCGTTCGTCGGCCGCGACGTGATCCTGGGCATACGTCCTGAACAGATCACCGACGTCAGCAGCGCCCACGGCGATGGCGGGCAAGAGTTGAGCTGCAAGGTCGACCTGGTCGAGCCTACCGGCCCGGACACCTTGCTGACCACCAAGCTGAACGGCGCCGCCGTCACTTGCCGGGCGCACCCGCGCGAAGCGGTATCGCCGGGCCAGACGATGAACCTGTCGTTCAATCTGTCGAAAGCGGCCTTGTTCGATCCAGCCAACGGCGAACGCATCGTCTAAAGCGGCGCTCAAGCCGGTTGCAGTTCTGTCCTCCTTAAGACCGGAGACAGGCGGGTCGCGCAGACCTGGCTTGTCTCCGGTTTTTTTGGTTTTTTTTGTGGTTCAGGCTGTGTATCATATCGAGTTTGATGATCGATAAGAAAGCACGGGACAATGATGAAATCGGCAATCCTGTTGACAAGCATGGTGGCGGCATACCCGGCGGTGGCGGGAGAGGCCTTGCTTGAACGGGCAGGCGCCGCCATTTTCAAGCAAAGCGCGGCGCCCGGCATGGTCATCGCGGTGGTGCGCGGCGACCAGCTGACCTTGCTCGGCTACGGTGAAACCGCGCCTGGCAATGGCCAGAAGCCCGGTCCCGACTCCTTGTTGCGGGTCGGCTCGATGTCGAAAGTACTGGCCACCGAATTGATGATCAAGCTGGCCGACGACGGCAAGGTGCGGTTGTCCGACCCCTTGCAAAAATATGCGCCGGCCGGCGTTACCGTGCCGGTCTGGCCCGGCGCCCAGCCGATCACCTTGCTGAACCTGGCTACTCATACCAGCGGCCTGGCGCGCGTGATCGAGGGTAAACAAGCCGAGCAAGCCGCGCCATTTACCTGGCCGGGGCGTGAATTGCGCTGGGAGTGGCTGCAACGGCAAACCCTTGCCAATGCGCCGGGCGCGGCGGCGCAATATTCGAACGCCGCCTATGGCTTGCTGGGCGATGCGCTGGCCAGCGCCGGCCGCCAGTCTTACACCCAATTGCTGCACGACCGGCTGACCGGACCGCTGGGCATGAACGACACCACGGCCAGCCCGAGTCCGCAGCAATGCGCGCGACTGATGACTGGCGGCAAATTCAATCCGAGCGGACCTTGCCTGGATACCCAGGCCACCGCCAGCAGCGGCGGCATGTATTCGACGGCGGCCGACATGGCGCGCTGGATGCAACATTTGCTCGGCGTCAAGCATGCCGGCAATCCGGCGCAAACCGCGCAGGCACTGGCGATTTACCTGCAACGCCAGGAATTAAGCGCGGTGGCCGGTTTGGACAAGGCAGGGCGCGCCAGCGGACTGGGCTTGGGCTGGGTGCAACTGGCGGCCAGCGGCAACACTCCGGCGATCTTGCAAAAGACGGGCGGCGGCGGTGGTTTCATGAGCTACATGGCCTTGCTTCCGGGCCGCCGCACCGGCGTGTTTGTGTCCGTCACCAGCATGAATATCGACATGTTTGCCAGTTTGGCGTTGTCGGTCAATCGTCTGGTCGTCGCCCTGGATGCGGAGTAGAATGCTTGCCAAAAAAGTCCATGGCGGCGTTGCATTGCCTTCGTACATTCGTACTGCCTGCGGCAATGCGCCGTCTTCTGAACATTTCCTGAACATTTTTCCAGGCGTTCTACAGCAGACTACAGCAGCGCGCTCGGCACGCGCGGCGTCGCCATCAACTGCTTGAATAGCTGCCACTGCTGGCGCCGCACCAGCAGCGGGTCGGTTTCCGTGGTCTGGCGCACGATGTAATCGTGCACCATGTCCTGGCCCAGGTTGTAATTGATGATGTAGCCGCGCAGCGCATCGTAAAACTTCAGGCGCTGCGGCGCTTTTTCCGCCGGATACAGGCGCACATCGATCAGCCAGTCGATGGTTTCTTGCGGCGTCAGCGTGCCGTTCAGGTACAGCATCGCCGCATCGTTGTCGGCATAACTCAGTTTCGCCAGCAACTGGTTCAGGCGCGCATATTTTTCCGCCAAACGCCCATCCAGCCCGGCCAGCGGGTACAGCACTTCCTGTTCGAAGACCAGCCGCTCCGCATCGTTAAAGGTCAGTTCGATGCCGTAGTTTGCCGTGCCCTCGGCGATCAGCGATTGCGGCGAAAATAGCGGATAAACGCTGTACTCGACCCAATTCTTGTTGCGCACCAGCGCTTGTTCCAGCAGCACATTGAACACATGGTGGCCCGGATACCCTTCGTGGCAACCGAGATCGACGGCGCGCTCTATATAGATCGGCAAGTCGGTATTGATCTGGATCACGCTCTGGTAATTGCCCTTGTACCAGTTGTAGCCGCTCCATGGCTTGTCGGTGACAAATTCCAGCACGAAATTCTCTTCCGGCGGCAAATCGATGTAGTGCAGCGTACGCTCACGGCCGGCGCGGATCGCCGCATCCATCACCGCTTGCAATTTGTCTGGCGGAATCACGAAATGGCGGCGGAACGCCTGCAGGCGTTCCGTCAGCGGCCCCGGGCCGGCCAGCAACTGGTCGATTTCACCGACCAGTTGTTCATAATAGGCGCGTTCGTGATGCGGCGAAACGGCATCGTATAACAGGGTGGTTTCCTGGTCGAATGGGAACACCTGACCGTTCAGCATATCGACCCGCGCCTGCATCGCGTGCAATTGCTTGTCGAGCACCAGCATGCGCCATTGTTCTTCGGTGTCTGCCGGCCGATGGCGGGACAACTGTTGCAGCGCCGCACCGGCTTGCCGGCGAATTGAGACCAGGTCCAACTGCTGCTCGATGGCGTCTTGCTGCAGTTGCGCCGGGCCGTAGTACGCGTCGACATACATGGCGTCGTGCTGGCCGAGCGCCAGCACCAGCTTGACGTAATGTTCGGCAACGGCTTGCACCGGGCTGGAGGAGTTTGTGTGGGGCATCGGATGATTCCAATCAGAATGGACTATCGGCGGCGGCATGGATAGGCATTTTACCGCGCCGGTTTGCTGTCGGTGGTCATGCTGATTGATACTTGTCTCGATGCATCATCATCGATGACTGGACCTGGCCGCGTCGGCCAGGTCCAGTCCAGCTTGAGCTATCTTAAAACTCGATCACCCGTTTCTCGCGCATCGCCTGCGTCATCGCCAGGCCGAGGCGGGTCGCTTCGGTGGCGTCGTTCAGGGTCAGCGACAGTTTCCGCAAGCCCAGCGCCGCGTCGGTGAACTCTTGCGCTTCGATCAGGAAGGCGTCGCTGAAGCGGGCGTAAAAGTCGGGCGTGCATTCATTGCGTACGCCATGCACATCGGAAATTTCGACCCGGTTCAGGCGTGGATTGCTGCCGACGCTGAGGCGGCCCGCCGTGCCGAATACTTCGGTCAAGGTTTCATGCCCGTGCGCCATGGTGCGCGAGGCCATGAACGAAGCCATGCCGCCATCGGCGAATTCGACCGTCGCCAGGCCGTTGTCGACGTCGCCGAATGCTTGCAAGCCGGTATGGATTGCATTGCTGCCGCTGGCGTACACGCGTTTCGGCACCGGATTGCCCAGCAGCCAGCGCGCCAGGTCGATATCGTGCACGCTGCAATCGAGGAAGATGCCGCCGCTGGTCGGCGCAAAGCGCATGAAGGCGCCGCTCGGGTCGTTCTGGTCGCAGGTTTGCGAACGGATCAGATACGGTTTGCCAATCATGCCTTGCTGCACTTTGTGATGGGCGTCGTGGTAGCTGGCGTCGAAGCGGCGCACGAAGCCGATCATCGTCACCAGTTGTGGGTGGCGTGCCGCTTCAGCTTCGACTTTCAGGCAATCGGCCAGGTCGAGCGACAGCGGTTTTTCGCAAAACACATGCTTGCCGGCGTGCAGCGCCTGGATGATCTGGTCGGCGTGCAAGGAGGTCGGGGTGACCAGGAATACCGCGTCCAGGCCCGGATCGGCCAGCAGCGCGCTGTAATCGCTGTAGGTCTGGGTGATGCCGAGCGTGGTCGCGGCCCAGTCGAGTTCGGCTTGCAGGGGACTGCAAGCGGCGACTACTTCGGCGTTCGGCACGCGCTGGACCAGGTTCTGGGCGTGGCGCTGGCCCAGCCGGCCGAGGCCGACGATGCCGATGCGCAGTTTTTGGGGGTACATGGTGTCTCCGTGATGGTTTTTTTGATGTTACAAATGAACGATGCGCTGTTCGCGCCACGACAAGGTTGCCGCTTCGGCCAATTCCAATGCCTTCAAGCCATCTTGTACCGTGGTGCGCAACGGTGTGCCCTTGGTCAAGGCGTCGAAGAAATGCGACATTTCGTTGGCGTAAGCGACGCGGTAACGTTCCAGGAAGAAGTCTTCCGGCTTGTCCGCACTGACGTTGTGGGCGCTGTAAGCCACCACTTCGGTCGGTTTGTGATTGCCTGCTTGCAACATACCGGCGCTGCCCAGCACTTCGAAGCGCTGGTCGTAGCCGTACGCGGCGCGGCGGGTGGTGTTGATCTGGCACAGCCGGCCCTTGGCGGTGCGGATGGTGACGGCGGTGCTGTCGAGGTCGCCCGCTTCGGCGATCGCCGGGTCGACCAGGCAACTGCCGGTGGCGTGCACGCTGACGGCTTCATCGTCGAGTATCCAGCGGAAGATGTCGAAATCGTGTATCAGCATATCCTTGAAGATGCCGCCCGACACCTTGATATAGCTGACCGGCGGCGGGCCGGGATCGCGGCTGGTGACCACCAGCATTTCCGGCGTGCCGATTTCGCCCTGCAAGATGCGTTGCTTGACGGCGGAAAAGGTCGGGTCGTAGCGGCGCTGGAAGCCGATCATGCACAGCACGCCGGCCTTGGCCACCGCCGCGGCGCAATCGCGCGCGCGTTCCAAGGTCAGGTCGACCGGCTTTTCGCAAAAAATGGCTTTGCCGGCGGCCGCCGCGCGCTGGATCAGGTCGGCATGCGTGTCGGTGCTGGAGGCGATCACCACGGCCTTGATGGCCGGGTCCGCCAATGCCGTTTCGACCGAGGCGGCGACGCCGCCATGCAAGGCCGCCAGCGCGGATGCCGCCGCGGCGTTTACGTCGACCACGTATTTGAATTGCACGCCGGCTTGTGCCGCCAGATTCGCGGCATGGATCTTGCCGATGCGGCCGGCGCCAAATAATGCTACTTCAATCATCTTCGTCTCCTGGGTTTTTGATTTCTTCGATGTCCAACTCTAGTTTGTAGGCCAGCGCGATGAACAGCGCCTGGCACAGGCAAATCGTGCTCGTCAGCGAGCGGAAGGCGAATGCGCTGCCTTCGGTGACCGTCAGCAAGGCGTCGGCCGCGCGGGCCAGCGGCGCCAGTTTGCTGTCGGTAATGACCAATACCTTGGCGCCATTGTCTTGCGCCACTTTGATGCATTGCTGGGTTTCCTTGCCATACGGCGCAAAGCTGATGGCGATCGCCACGTCGCGCTCGCGCACGCTGCGCATCTGTTCGCGGTACATGCCGCCCAGGCCGGATACCAGGTGCACCCGCTTGTCGGTGTGTTCCAGCGCATACGCGATGTAGGACGCGATCGGGAACGAGCGGCGCACCCCGATCACGTAGATATTCTCGGCCTTTTGCAGCAGGCTGACGGCCGCTTCCAGCTGCGTGTCGTCGAGGCCGGCGGCCAGGTCGTCGAGGCCGGCCCGGCTGGCGTTGACGAATTCCCGGGTCATGTCGCCGACGCCGATCTGGCTGTCGCGGGTGGCGATCAGTTTGCGGATGCGCTGCTGGTAATCGGGCGTGGTGGTGGCCTGGTCGGTATAGGCCTGGCGAAATACGTCCTGCATTTCGCTGAAACCCGAATAGCCGAAGCGCTGCGCGAAACGGACGATCGCCGACGGTTGCACGTCGCAGGCGGCGGCGATGTCGCTGATGCGTTCGAGCATCAGGCTGGCGCGGTGTTTTTCGATGTATTGGGCGATCACTTTCAACTGGCGCGACAAGCCGTCGTATTCGTCGGCGATGTGTTGCATCAGTTGCTCGATCGGAGCGGTTTCTGGCATGACTATCCTGTGGTGTGAAATGCTGTTCTGGCCAGAATTATAGGATCGATTGTCGAAAATAGAAACGAATTTCTATTTAAATTTATTTTGAAAATTTTATTGCATTCGGCTTTTTTGTGGTCTAAGCTGTTTGCAGTGCACGATCTGGAGCTTGCCTTTTAGTCCAGGGCCGATGACACGCTGACAAGCTAGCAACTATAAAAATTAATCCATATTGGAGACAGTTATGCAAAGCAATAAGCGCAAGAACTTGCTAAAGGGTTTGACCGCCTTGGGCCTCGGCCTGGCGTTGGCCGGCACCTTCGGTGTCAGTCATGCCGCGGGAGAAAAATTCGTGTTGATCAGCCATGCGCCGGATTCGGATTCGTGGTGGAACACCATCAAGAATTCCGTCAAGCAAGCTGGCGAAGATTTTAACGTCAGCGTCGATTACCGTAATCCGCCGAATGGCGACCTGGCCGACATGGCGCGCCTGGTCGAGCAGGCCGCGGCCCGCAATTACGATGGCGTGGTGGTCAGCATCGCCGACTTCAATGTGCTGCAAAAGCCGCTGGGCCAAGTCGCCGCCAAGAAAATCCCGTTCATCACCATCAATTCCGGCACCTTGGCGCAAAGCGAACAACTGGGCGCCGTGATGCACGTCGGCCAGCCTGAATACGACGCCGGCAAGGGCGCCGGCGAAAAAGCCAAGGCGGCTGGCATCAAATCGTTTGTGTGCGTCAATCACTACGCCACCAATCCATCGTCGTTCGAGCGTTGCCGCGGTTTCGCCGAAGCGCTGGGCGTCGATTTCAAGACCTCGACGCTGGATGCCGGCGAAGATCCGACCACCATCGAAAGCAAGCTGAGCGCTTACCTGCGCAACAACCCGAAAACCCAGGCGGTGCTGGCGCTGGGACCGACCTCGGCCCACGCTTCGCTGAAAGCGCTGGAAAAAATGGGTTTGAAAGGCAAGATGTGGTTCGCGACCTTCGACTTGTCGGATGAAATCTCGAAGGGCATCAAGGATGGCAGCGTCAAGTTCGCCATCGACCAGCAGCCTTACCTGCAAGGGTATATCCCGGTCGCGGTGCTGGCCATCATGAAGCAGCAAAAAACCAGCGACCTGGCCAAGGTCAAGGAAATCCTGATGGCCAATGCCAAGTTCAAGGCCCGCTTGGCTGAATACGGTCTGGCGCCATCATACGGCCCGCGCCATATCAGTTCCGGTCCCGGTTTTGTCACGAAAGACAATATCGGCAAGGTTGAAAAGTACGCCGGCCAATTCCGCTAATTCCGACGCTAGTAACTTCTAGACTGATTTGAGGCAGTAATCCCCGCGCGGTGGCAGTCCTTGCTGCAACGCGCGGGGCATGCCGTCCCACGCCCGCGCGATGGTCGGACGGCGGTAATAAAAATATTGGAGAATCATCATGAGTGCGCTTAAATTAAACGCGACACCGGCTGACACAGCCGCTGCGCAACAGTCGCCGCCGAAAGCGGGCCACGATGAACGGGTGGGACAAGTCACCTGGTTCAAGCGCCTGTTCGGCCGCCCCGAATTCGCATCGATTTCCGGCGCCATCCTGGTCTTTTTATTCTTTGGCTTGACTGCCGGCAATTCCGGCATGTTCAACCTGGATGGCGTCATCAACTGGTCGCAAGTCGCGTCCTACCTCGGCATCATCGCCATCGGCGCCTGCGTGCTGATGATCGCCGGCGAATTCGACTTGTCGATCGGTTCCATGATCGGCTTCGCCGGCATGATGATCGCGATTCCCTCCGTCTACTTTCACTGGCCGGTGTGGCTGGCTATCCTGTTCGCCTTCGGCGGCTCGATGGCGCTGGGCTGGCTGAACGGCTACCTGGTCATCAAGACCCGCTTGCCGTCGTTTATCGTCACGCTGGCTTTCCTGTTCATCTTGCGCGGCTTGACGCTGGCGCTGTCGATCATGTTTGCCAACCGCACCATCGTCAGCGGCATCGGCCCGCTGGCCAACGACGACTGGCTGGCGATGACGCTGTTCCATGGCGAAGTGGGCACCGGCCTGTTCCAGTGGATGGCCAAGGCCGGCTGGATCACCGCGCTCGACAATGGCTTGCCGCTGGTCAAAGGCATTCCGAAAGTCATCGTCTGGTGGCTGGGCCTGGCGATCGTCAGCAGCTTCATCCTGGCCCGCACCCGCATCGGCAACTGGATCTTCGCCGTCGGCGGCGACGCCAACGCCGCCAAGAATGTCGGCGTGCCGGTCAAGACCATCAAGGTATCGCTGTTTGTCTTCACGGCCTTCTGTGCTTGCCTGTTTGCGACATTGCAAGTGTTCGACGTCGGCTCGGCCGCCGCCGACCGTGGCATCCAGAAAGAGTTCGAAGCCATCATCGCGGCCGTCATCGGCGGTTCGTTGTTGACCGGCGGTTACGGTTCGGTAGTCGGGGCCTGTTTCGGCGCGCTGATCTTTGGCGTGGTGCAGATCGGCATTACCTACACCGACATCAATTCCGACTGGTTCCGCGTATTCCTCGGCGTGATGCTGCTGATCGCGGTGTTGTTCAATAACTTTGTGCGTGCGCGCGTGACGGAAGCGAGATAAACCATGAGCGACTATATCCTTGCGCTGGAAAATATCAGCAAGCGTTTCGGTTCGGTGATCGCCTTGCAAAACGTCACCTTGCGGCTGAAGGCCGGCGAAGTGCATTGCTTGCTGGGCGATAACGGCGCCGGTAAATCGACGCTGATCAAGACGCTGGCCGGCGTGCATCGTCCGACCACGGGCTCATACCTGGTCGATGGCAAGCCGGTCAATTTTAATTCACCGAAAGAAGCGCTCGACATGGGCGTGGCCACCGTCTACCAGGACCTGGCGCTGGTGCCGCTGCTGTCGGTGGCGCGCAACTTTTTCATGGGCCGCGAACCGATGAAAAAATTCCTCGGCGTAATTCCGGTGATGGACATGGAGTATGCCGCCAATACCGCCCGCGACAAGCTGGCTGAAATGGGCATCATGGTGCGCGATCCGCATCAGGCGGTCGGCACCATGTCCGGCGGCGAGCGGCAATGCCTGGCGATTGCCCGCGCGATCCACTTCGGCGCGCGCGTGCTGATCCTCGATGAGCCGACCGCCGCGCTGGGCGTCAAACAGTCGTTCAATGTATTAAAACTGATTTACAAGGCGCGCGAACGGGGCTTGTCGGTGATCTTTATTACCCACAACGTCCATCACGCTTATCCGGTCGGCGATTCGTTTACCTTGCTCAATCGCGGCAAGTCGCTCGGCACCTACACCAAGGAAACGGTTTCCAAGGATGAAGTATTGGACATGATGGCCGGCGGCGCGGAAATGCAAACGCTGATGAGTGAACTCGACGGCGTCACTATTTAGAAAGATAAGCTCATGGAAAATACCACGCAATTTGCATCGGGCAGGGCGCTGGACGTGATCTGCCTCGGCCGCCTGGCGGTCGACCTGTATGCGCAGCAAATCGGCAGCCCGCTGGAAGATGTCTCCAGCTTCGCCAAATACCTCGGTGGTTCGTCGGCCAATATCGCCTTCGGCAGCGCCCGTCTCGGCTTGCGCTCGGCAATGTTGTCGCGGGTCGGCGACGATCATATGGGCCGTTTCCTGACCGACACGCTGCAAGCCGAAGGCTGCGACATCAGCCATGTCGGTATCGATCAACAACGCCTGACGGCGCTGGTGATGCTCGGCCTGAAGGACAAAGACACGTTTCCGCTGATTTTTTACCGCGAAAATTGCGCCGACATGGCGATCGAGCCGGAGAGCATCGATGCAGCGTTCATCGCATCGAGCAAGGCGCTGTTGATCACCGGCACGCATTTCTCGACCGCGGCGATGCACGCCGTCAGCACGCTGGCATTACAGCATGCGCGTCAGAACCAGGTGCGCACCGTGCTCGACATCGATTACCGCCCGGTATTGTGGGGCTTGTCCGGCAAGGCCGACGGCGCCACGCGCTTTGTGTCCAACGAAGGCGTGACGCGGCATTTGCAAGGCATCTTGCCGCTGTTCGACCTGGTGGTCGGCACCGAAGAAGAATTCATGATCGCCGGCGGCGGCGCCGACATCATGGCCTCGCTGCAAACGGTGCGCCGCAGCACCAGCGCGACGCTGGTGGTCAAGCGCGGCCCGCTCGGTTGCGCGGTGATTAGCGGCGCCATTCCGGCCACGCTGGACGACGCCTATAATTATCGCGGCGTGCAAGTCGACGTGCTGAACGTGCTGGGCGCCGGCGACGCTTTCCTGGCCGGTTTCCTGAAAGGCTGGCTGAACGGCAAGGATTATGAAACCTGCTGCCGCTACGCCAATGCCTGTGGCGCGCTGGTGGTGTCGCGCCATGCTTGTGCGCCGGCAATGCCGACTCCGGTCGAACTGGATTATTTCCTGGCCAATGCGGCGCGCTTGACCCGTCCCGACCAGGATGCGGTGCTGGCGCGGCTGCACCGGGTCAGCGTGGCGCGGCCGCAATGGAACGATTTGTGCGTCTTCGCTTTCGACCATCGCAACCAATTCTTCCATTTGGCGCAAGGCAACGGCGCCGATGAGGCGCGTCTTCCCGCCTTAAAACAATTGCTGGTGCAAGCCGTCGGCCAGACCGAGATCGCCAAGGGGCTGCAGGGCAAGACCGGCGTGCTGATCGACGACCGCTACGGCCTGGACGCCTTGAACGACGCGACCGGGCGCGGCTGGTGGATAGGCCGCACCGTCGAATTGCCGGGTTCCAACCCGCTGCAATTCGACTGGGGCCGCTCTATCGGTTCGCACTTGATCAGTTGGCCGAAGGAACATGTCATCAAATGCCTGGTGCAACTGCATCCGGACGATGCGGTCGAAAACCGGCTGGAACAGGAAGCGCAAGTCAAGGCGCTGTATGACGCGGCCCAGGTCAGCGGCCATGAATTACTGCTGGAAGTGATACCGTCCAAGTCGCTGGCGAGCGCCCCCGACACCGTCTACCGCGCCGTCAAGCGGCTATATAACCTGGGCATTTACCCGGAATGGTGGAAACTGGAAGGCATGAATGCCGAGCAATGGGCGAATATCGATGCACTGGTGCAAGAGCGCGATCCGTATTGCCGCGGCGTGGTGTTCCTCGGCTTGAATGCGTCGATCGAGGCGCTGGCCGCCAGTTTCGAACAGGCGCGCCATAGCAGGACCTGCCGTGGTTTCATGGTTGGCCGCACGATTTTCCATGAGCCTAGCCAGCGCTGGCTGGCCGGCGACATCGACGACGCCGGCCTGATCGCCGAGGCGCGCGCCAATTTCGAAACCTTGATTACGCTGTGGCAGCGCAGCCGCAATGGCCTGGAGCACGCCGCATGACGAACCACGCAAAATCGACCATCCGTCTGACGATGGCGCAGGCGCTGGTGCGCTACCTGGCCGCGCTGCGCGTGCAAACCGAACACGGCAAGGTGCCGCTGTTCGGCGGCGTGTTTGCGATCTTTGGCCACGGCAACGTGGCCGGGCTGGGCGAGGCGCTGTACCGGCAGCGCGACGATGCCGATCATCCCTTGCCGACGTTCCGCGCCCACAATGAACAGGCGATGGCGCATGCGGCCATCGCCTACGCCAAGGCCCATATGCGGCGCCGCATGATGGCGGTGACCACCTCGATCGGCCCCGGCGCCACCAATCTGCTGACCGCCGCCGCGCTGGCCCACGTCAACCGCTTGCCGGTGCTGCTGCTGCCGGGCGATGTGTTCGTGTCGCGCTCTCCCGACCCGGTATTGCAGCAACTGGAAGACGGCGGCGACGGCAGCGTGTCGGTCAACGACGCCTTCAAACCGCTGTCGCGTTATTTCGACCGCATCATTTACCCGGAACAATTGCTGACCGCCTTGCCGCGCGCGATACAGGCGCTGACCGATCCGGCCGCTTGCGGCCCGGTGACACTGGCCTTGCCGCAAGACGTACAAACCATGGCCTATGATTATCCGGCCGATTTTTTTGAACCACGGCTGGTGACGTTCCGCACGGTGCCGCCGCTGGAAAGCGAGCTGGAGCAAGCCGCCGCGCTGTTGCGCGATGCTAAAAAGCCGATCATCGTCGCCGGTGGCGGCGTGCTGTACGGCCTAGCCGGTCAGGCCCTGCGCAGCTTTGCTGAAAAGCATGGCGTACCGGTCGCGGAAACCCATGCCGGCAAGAGTTCCTTGCCGTGGGATCATCCGCTGCAATTGGGCGCGATCGGCGTCACCGGTTCGCCGGCCGCCAATCTGCTGGCCGCCCAAGCCGACCTGGTGCTGGCGGTCGGCACGCGCTTGCAAGACTTTACCACCGGCTCGAACTCGCTGTTTCCGCATGCCGAACTGGTCAGCCTGAACGTGAACGCCTTCGATGCGTTGAAACGGCGCGGCCTGGCGCTGCAGACGGATGCCGGCGCCGGTTTGCAAAAGCTGTCGGCTCTGCTCGATGGCTGGTGCAGCGATGCCGAATGGGAAGAGCGCGCGCTGGTCGAAGCCCGTCAATGGCGCGCCACCGTCACCGCGATCACCGCCCGGCGCGAGGTGGCCTTGCCTTATGATGGCGAAGTGATCGGCGCGGTGCAGCGCTCGTCGGCACAGTCGGCCGGCAACGATATCGTGGTCTGCGCGGCAGGCACCTTGCCGGCCGAATTGCACAAGCTGTGGCGCACCTCGATACCCGGCGGCTACCATATGGAGTACGGTTATTCGTGCATGGGTTACGAAATCGCCGGCGGCCTCGGCGTCAAGATGGCCAGGCCGGATGCGGACGTGGTGGTGATGGTCGGCGACGGCAGTTACCTGATGATGAATTCGGAAATCGCCACCTCTGTCATGCTGGGCAAGAAATTGATCATCGTGGTACTCGATAACCGGGGTTACGGCTGCATCAACCGCTTGCAGCAAGCCTGCGGCAACGAACCGTTCAATAATATGTTCGACGATTGCCTGCAGGGGACAGACGGCGCGCCGCACATCGATTTTGCGATGCATGCCCGCTCGCTGGGCGCACACGGTGAAAACGTCAAGACCATACCGGAACTGGAACAAGCGTTGCAGCGCGCCAGGAAAGCCGAGAGCACCTATGTGGTGTGCATCGATACCGACCCGACCCGCACCACCAGCGAAGGCGGTTGCTGGTGGGAAGTGGCGGTGCCGGAAGTGTCGGAACGGGAACAGGTGCGGGCCGCGCGCAGCCGTTATGAAACAGATCGCTTAGCACAAAGGAAATAAGATGAACGCACCATTGAACGTCAAAATAGGCATCAATCCTATTTCATGGATGAATGACGACTTGCCGTCGCTGGGCGGCGAAACGCCGCTGGAAACGGCATTGAGCGAAGGCGCGGAAATTGGATATGCCGGTTTTGAACTGGGCAACAAGTTCCCGAAAGAATCCGGCGCCTTGCGCGCCGTGCTCGGCAAATACCATCTGGAATGCGTGTCCGGCTGGTATTCCGGGCGCCTGGCCCAGCGCTCTGTCGAAGAGGAAATCGCCGCCGTCGGTCCGCACTTGCGCCTGCTGGCCGAAAGCGGCGCCAGCGTCATGGTGTATGGCGAAGTGGCCGATGCGATCCAGGGCGAACCGCGCCCGCTGTATAAGCGTCCGCGTTTCACCAGCGCCGCCCAATGGCAGGCTTATGCCGACAAGTTGACGGCATTTGCGCGCCATACGCTGGCCCATGGCGTGCGTCTTTCTTACCATCACCACATGGGCGCGTATGTCGAAACGCCGGACGATGTCGATCAGTTGATGGCCCTGACCGGCCCGGAAGTGGGCTTGCTGTTCGACAGCGGCCACATCACCTTTGCCGGCGGCGATGCGGTCGCCGTGTTGCGCAAGCACATCAACCGCGTATCCCACGTGCATTGCAAGGATGTGCGTCCGGCCGTGGTCAAGCTGGCGCGCAACGGCAACTGGAGTTTCTTGCAAGCGGTGATCAATGGCGCGTTCAGCGTGCCGGGCGATGGCTGCATCGATTTCAAGGCGATTCTGCAATTGCTGCGGCAACACGGCTATCAAGGCTGGCTGGTGGTCGAAGCCGAGCAAGACCCGGCCGTCGCGCCGAGTTACCAGTATGCGCAAATGGGCTACCAGCATCTGGCGAAACTGGTGCATGAAATCAACCTGGGCGTGCAGGAGGCGGCATGAAATTACTCGTCAAAGGCCAGGCCGAGGGCCGGGAGATTGTCCGCGTGACGCCGCAATCGGCCGGCTGGACCCACGTCGGCTTTGAAGCGCGGCGCTTGAAGGCGGGAGATCGCAGCAATATCCTGACCGATGAACGTGAATTGTGCATCGTCGTGATCAGCGGCACCGTCACGGTCGAAGCCGGCAGCCAGACCTGGGCCGATATCGGCGGACGCGGCAGCGTATTCGACGACCAGGCTCCGGCCGCCGTGTATTTGCCGCGCCACATGGCGGCAACTATTACGGCGCGGAGCGACGCCGAACTGGGCTTGTGCAGCGCGCCCGCCGTCAAGGACCGGCCTGCAAGGCTGATCGCGCCGCAAGACATGAAACGCTCGGTGCGCGGTACGGGCGCCAACACCCGCTATGTGTGCGACATCTTGCCGCAAACCGAGGACGCCGACGGTCTGCTGGTGGTCGAAGTGCGCACCCCGGGCGGCCATTCGTCGAGTTATCCGCCGCACAAGCACGACATCGATAATCTCCCCTTAGAAAGTTCGCTCGAAGAAACCTATTATCATCGCCTCAATCCGCCGCAAGGTTTTGCCTTCCAGCGCGTCTATACCGACGACCGTTCCATCGATGAATCGATGGCCGTCGAAAACCACGACGTGGTGATGGTGCCGCGCGGCTATCACCCGGTGGTGGTGCCGTATGGCTATGAATCGTATTACCTGAACGTGATGGCCGGGCCGAAGCGCGCATGGCATTTCAAGAATGACCCGGCGCACGAGTGGATGCTGAAATCCTGATTGTCACAGGGCACCCTTAACTATTGAAAGTATCACCATGTCTACCGTACATACCATCGGCCACTTTATCGGCGGCCGCCATATCGTCTCGGCCTCGCCGCGCGGCAGCGACGTGTTTAATCCCGCCACCGGCGACGTCACGGCGCGTGTCGCGCTGGCTAGCGACAGCGACATCAATGACGCCGTCGCCGCGGCGGATGCGGCCTTTCCGGCCTGGGCCGACACGTCGCCGCTGCGCCGTGCCCGCATCATGTTCAAATTCAAGGAATTACTGGAACAAAACGCCGACAAGCTGGCGGCGCTGATCACGTCGGAACACGGCAAGGTGTTCACCGATGCGCGCGGCGAAGTAACGCGCGGCATCGAAGTGGTCGAATTTGCCTGCGGCATCCCGCAGATGCTGAAAGGCGAATATACCGAACAAGTCGGCAACGGTATCGACGCCTGGTCGATCCGCCAGGCGCTGGGCGTGTGCGTCGGCATCACGCCATTCAATTTCCCGGTGATGGTGCCGATGTGGATGTTCCCGATGGCGATTGCCTGCGGTAACACCTTCGTCTTGAAACCGTCCGAACGCGACCCATCGGCCAGCCTGTTGCTGGCCGACTTGCTCAAGGAAGCGGGCTTGCCCGATGGCGTATTCAATGTGGTGCAGGGCGACAAGTCGGCAGTCGATGGCTTGCTGCATCACCCGGATGTGCGCGCCGTCAGCTTTGTCGGCTCGACGCCGATTGCCGAATACATTTACGCGACCGGCTGCGCGCAAGGCAAGCGGGTGCAGGCGCTGGGCGGCGCCAAGAACCATATGGTGGTGATGCCCGACGCCGATATCGGACAAACCGTCGACGCCTTGATGGGCGCGGCCTACGGTTCGGCCGGCGAACGCTGCATGGCGATTTCGGTGGTGGTGGCGGTCGGCAACGTGGCCGATAAACTGGTCGAGGCGTTGAAACCGCGCATCCAGGCGCTGAAAATTACGCAAGGCATGGATTTGTCAGCGGAAATGGGGCCGGTGGTGACGCAAGTGCATAAAGACAAGATCGTCGGCTATATCGATGCCGGTGTCGCCGCCGGCGCGACATTGGCGGTCGATGGGCGCGGTTTTGTGTTGCCGGGCCATCAAAAAGGTTTCTTCCTCGGCGGCAGCCTGTTCGACCATGTCACGCCGGACATGTCGATTTACAAAGAGGAAATCTTCGGACCGGTATTGTGCATCGTCCGCGTGGCGGATTTTGCGGCCGCGCTGAAGCTGGTCAATTCGCATGAGTTCGGCAATGGCACGGCGATTTATACCCGCGACGGCAATACCGCGCGCGAATACACGCGCCGGGTGCAAGTGGGCATGGTCGGCGTCAACGTGCCGATCCCGGTGCCGATGGCGTTCCACAGCTTTGGCGGCTGGAAACGCAGCCTGTTTGGCGACCATCATGCCCACGGCCCGGAATCGGTGCGTTTTTACACGAAGCAAAAGGCGGTGACCCAGCGCTGGCCGGCGTCGACGGCGGACGGCGCCGAGTTTGCGATGCCGACGATGAAATAACCGTTGTCGCTTGAAACCAGGGCCGTTGTTATTCGGCCGGCCCTGGTCCGTATCTTGAGTCTGGTTCGATTTTTGCTTACTTGCAGTTTATAAGCAATAACCAGCAGAAATCATTCATGTCGTCCAGACGAACCCTGTCCACACCGTTGCGCAAACTGCGCATCGTGGTCGTCAACACCATCATCAATCCCGGCGACGAGCACGACGCCGCGTTGAATGCGCAAGCCCAGCGCGGTAATGCCTTGCGCATCGGCTTGCTTGAATCGGGCTACGACATCATCGCCTCGCTGCCGGCCGACCTGTATTTGCCCGAGCGCATAGCACAATTGCAACCTGACATGATCATCATCGACGCCGAATCGGACGCGCGCGATGTGCTGGAACACATTGTCATCGCCACCCGCGACGAGCGTCGCCCGATCGTGCTGTTCACCGAAGACGACACCATTTCCAGCATGGATGCCGCGATGGCGGCCGGCGTGTCGGCGTATATCGTGGCCGGCCTGCATGCCGAACGCATCAAGCCGGTGCTGAACGTGGCGCTGGCCCGTTTCAAGCAAGAACAAAAACTGTGGGCGGAATTATCGGACACCAAGCACAAGCTGGCCGAGCGCAAGGTCATCGAGCGGGCCAAGGGCTTGCTGATGGTTCATCATCAATTATCGGAAGAGCAGGCTTATCAAAAGCTGCGCAGCATGGCGATGAACAAGAACTTGAAGCTGTCGGAAATTGCCCAGCGCATATTGGATGTCGAGGATTTGCTGGGCGGCTAAGAAGTCCATCGCTGTCCAGATTGGTGCGACGCACAACGATGGTGCATTTTTAGCGTTGAAACGATGGATTAACGCTGGCGCCAGCTTGGCACGTTCTTTGCTGGTCAAGTAGGCAATGGCCCGGCCAACGGCGGTCGGGCCACATCAGACAATGGCGTCTTTTCAGCATGAACGATTCGTGCCGGGGAGATGCTTTTTTTATTTTCAGGCCATGGCCAGGAGTGGTATGTCGGAATCGTCAAATGTGAGCGCCTGGGTAGCCGGGTCGGATCGGCCGGAAAAGGAAGTAGTCAGGATCGGTTTCTTGCCGCTGACCGATTGCGCGTCGCTGGTGATGGCGTCGCTGCTCGGTTTCGACCGCAAGTACGGCATCAAGATCGAACTCAGCAAGGAAGCGTCCTGGGCCCGCGTGCGCGACAAGCTCGGCAATGGCGAGCTGGACGCCGCCCACGTGCTGTACGGCTTGGTATATGGCGTGCAAATGGGCATAGGCGGGCAGGCGCGCGACATGGCGGTGCTGATGAATTTGAACCATAACGGCCAGGCGATCACCTTGTCGTCCAGCCTGGCGCGCCAGGGCGCCATCGATGGCGCGTCGCTGGCGAAATTGATGCATAGCGCGCCGCGCAGCTATACCTTTGCCCAGACTTTTCCAACCGGCACCCACGCGATGTACCTGCATTACTGGCTGGCGGCGCATGGCATCGATCCGCTGCGGCAAGCCCGCATGGTGACGGTGCCGCCGTCGCAAATGGTGGCCAATTTGAGCGCCGGCCATATCGACGGTTTTTGCGCCGGTGAACCATGGGGCTGGAAGGCGGTGGCCGACGACATCGGCGTCACGGCGGCGACCACCCAGCAAATCTGGCCGGATCATCCGGGCAAGGTGCTGGGAACCAGCGCTGAGTTTGCCGACCAGTATCCGAATACCTGCCGCGCGATGGTGGCGGCGTTGTTAGATGCCGGCAAGTGGCTCGACGCGTCGGTCGACAACAAGCAAAAGATGCTGGAGCTAATCGGCCAGCCGCAGTACGTCAACGCCAGCCAGGAATTGATCTCGCCGCACATGCCGGGACATCAGCAGAATGGCCTGGGCAATACCTGGGACGATCCGCACGGCTTGAAGTTTTACAACGAGGGCGCCGTCAATTTCCCGTATTTGTCGGACGGCATGTGGTTCATGACCCAGCACCGGCGCTGGGGCTTGCTGAAAGACGACCCGGATTATCTGGCGGTGGCAAGCAGTGTCAACCGCATCGGGCTGTACCGGCAGGCGGCGGAAATGACGGCCACGCCGCTGCCGTCAAGCGTGTTGCGCAGTTCCACGCTGGTCGACGGCGTGGTGTGGGATGGCACGCAGCCTGAGCTGTATGCCGCTTCGTTCAAGATACGTCACTGATACGCCACCAAACAAGGGAGTCGCAAGATGTTGATGACCGAAGCGCGCAAACCCATCGATGACACGACGCCGCTGTCGGGCGAAGTGTTCGGTGCCCTGATCAACTTGTCCGGCCGGCGCCGCTTTACGTCGCAGCGCATCGTGCTGTATGCGGTACTGGCCGCGCAAGGCGACGACAGCGCGTCAGCCACCGCGCGCGAAGCGCTGGGCTTGTTCCGCGGCGCCCACGCGGCCTTGATCAACGGCGATGGCAAGGTGCCGGGTATTTTCTGTGCCGAATTGCAGGAAGCGTATTTCGGCGCCTTGGCCGGCGACCGCAAGATCCGTTATTTTGCCGACCTGGCCGAGCGCGTATTGACGGCGATCGAGCGTACCTCTTCGGAGGCGGCAGCGCTGCTGGCCGAACTGGTCGGCGTCACCACGCCGATGCTGGGCGTGCTGAACCAGGTCACGGCGATTTACGAAGACCAGTCGAAGCGCCACGCCGTACTGATGAAAAAGCAATTGCGCGGCGTCATCACCGATATTGAAACCATCGCCAAACAAGCCAGGATGGTCGCATTCAATGCCCGCATCGTGGCCGCGCGCGCCGGCCAGGCTGGCAAGGAATTCGCGGTGGTTGCCGGCGTGCTGTCGACCATTACCGGCGAAATCGACGATATGGTCAAGGCGGCGCTGAGCGCCGCATAACCCGAAGGGAAGTGTCTCATGTTGCAACAAGGAAACGTGATACTGGTCGGCGCCGGCCCCGGCGATCCGGAATTGCTGACGCTCAAGGCGGTCAAGGCGATCCGGCAAGCCGACGTGATATTGATCGACGACCTGGTTAATCCGGCCATCCTGGCCTATGCATCGGCCGATGCGCGTGTCATCGAGGTCGGCAAGCGCGGCGGCTGCAAATCGACGCCGCAAGAATTTATCGAACGCTTGATGGTCGCCGAAGCGAAAAGCGGGCAGCGCGTGGTCAGGTTGAAGGGCGGCGACCCGTATCTGTTCGGCCGCGGCGGCGAAGAGCGCGCCCATTTGATGGCGCAGGGCGTGACGGTCGAGGTGGTGCCTGGCATCAGCAGCGGCCTGGCCGCCCCGGCCAGCATCGGCGTGCCGCTGACGCACCGGCGCTGGAGCCAGGGCGCGGTGTTTGTCACCGGGCATGGCAAGGATGCCGCGTCCGAACCGAACTGGAGCGCCCTGGCGCAAAGCCGGCTGACGCTGGTGATTTACATGGGCGTGGCGCGTTGTGGACAGATACAGGCCGGCTTGCTGGCCGGCGGCATGGCGCCGGAAACCCCGGTGGCGGTGGTGCAATCGGCCAGCAGGGAAGAGCAGCGGCAATTGCTGACCACCGTGGGCGAATTGCCCGCGGCATTGCTGGCCAGCGGGCTGGGGAGTCCGAGCATCATGGTGATCGGCGATGTGGTGCGTTGCGCCGATCAATGGAGCAGCGACATGATGGCGACCGGGTCGATGATTAACGCAAGGTGACGAATACCGGATTCGAATAGAACCACAGGCTGCGGTAATTCCGGTCGTTGATGTCGTTGAAGCGCTGGGTATTGTCGGTGGTGCCGGTGCGCTGGTCGGCCAGCGGTTCGCCACCCTGCGTCAGGCCGGCGACATCGGTGCCCAGGTTGGTGCCGCGCAGGCGGAAGTACTGATTCCTGGTCGCGGTGGTCTGGTAGCTCACGCTATAGTAGCCATCGGCATCGACTTTCCAGTCCGCGCTGGTGAAGCGCTTGACCACGCTGGTGCTGGCATTGCCGGCAACGTTGTAGGCCGCGGTTCCCGCCGCCGCCTTCGCGCCGACATCGCCGGCGATCAGATCGATATGATCGACCACTGGCTTGAGGTTGGCGGCCACGCCGCTATCGACCGGCTTTTCGTAGTTGTTTTTAGCCGGGCTCTTGAAGCGGATGGTAATGGTCACCTTGTCGCCGTTGCCGACCTTCAGCTCGCCGCCCATCTCTTTGCGGTCGTCCTTGCTGGCCAGGTTGAAGTCCAGCGCGTTAATCAGGTCGCCGTAGGTGGAGAACATCTTGCCCGAGCGCAGGCCGGCCAGCAAGTCTTTCGCGAGGGGCACGCCTTGCGCGCTATTGAATACATAGTTCTTCGCATACTCGCCCGGGAAATAGCCGCTGCTGTTGCCGCCGACGATCTTGAAGTGGGTGTCCGAATCGGTCAGGTTCCAGATGCGGCGGCCCTCGCCCAGCAGCGCATCCCATGGTCCGCCCAGTTTGGCCACCACGTAATCGACGCCGCCATAGACGCGCAGCAACGCATTGTCGTCCGTATAGGCTGCCGTGTAGCCGCCACGGTCCGGCTCCATCTGGTTGCCCACCATGCCTTCGATGGCGAACACGATGTTGGGCGCGGCATCGTTAAGTGGAAACACGCAAATGGTTGGAGACCGCCATCCAATCGAGGCCGTAACTGGCGAACGCCTTGCCCAGGACTTTATCCAGCGTCTGGCTGACATCGGCATCGGCGGATTGGGTGGTGTGGGTATGCAGATCGCCGGCGATCCAGCGGCCGGTTGGGAGCGGTGGCACGGTGCTTGCCGTCTCCTTGTCGCCGCCGCAGGCGGCGAGGCTCAATATGATGGCGATGGCCGCAGGGAGCAACGTTCTGGAGTAAGACATGGGGGGTATCCTGACGGGTAGAAAAAACGCTACACCCTATCATTTGGATATGACAAGCGAATGACACGCCAGACGCAGGCAGTCACGTCATGCTGCAACAAGGGGACGTGACACTGGTGTTGACAGAGATTATCGCCCCACGGCCAGGAACGAGGACCAAAAATATGGGTGGCGCAAGCTGGCGTCTTTTCCATGTGCCAGTCCCATCATGGAGGCGCGCAAGGCAAAGGCAAATGGACGACCCGGTTCTCTGACATAGGCCGCCAAGGCAGCTTGGCTTAATGTTTCGGTGGAAGTGGTTTCGACAGGCCATAGTGAAGCAACGACCGTCCTCGCTCCCGCCAGAAGAAATGCGCTGGTGAGACCTGAAAACCCTTCGGCGTCCGGCGACCCATCGGAAGCGGACGTGTCGCAAGCGCTTAAGAACACCAGATCGGCGTCGAGTCTCAGGCGCGCTATTTCATTGGACGTCAGGAATAATTCTTCTCGTGCCCGAGAAGTTGCTGTCATCAGCAAGCTTGGACCAATGGCGCTGACCATGGCGCCTGAGAGATAGCCATGCGTGCTGAACAGCAGCACCTTGTAATTCGTCAGATTAGCGTCAAAAAGGTTTTTCTTGGTCGCTTGTTCGCGTGTCTTCAGTACGCGGCCCGATGCCGGAAATAGCCCGGCAACCGCCTTTAATTCTCTTCCGAAAGAGGTTTCGGCGCGCAGTTGAATCGGAGGCGTGGCCAGCAGCGATGCCACAAATGCGCCGCGCGTTCCCATTTCCGCAGGGCTGACCATTGCTGCGACAAGCGGGTCTCCTACCCCAAGAAAAGCCAGTCGTGCTTGCGTCGGTCTGCGCCGTTGCAATTGGCTCCAGGTAGGAAGTGACGGCGTCAATGTTATCGCCACCTTATCGATCAGCCAGTGGGTTCTTGCGGTTCCCGCATCCGCGCTATCGGTCACAAGTGCGCCCCAGGGCAGCCGATCAAATTGCCGAGGCGGCGAAATGATCCAATGTTGTATTGATGGGATATCCCGTATCAATGGCCCAAATAGCGCGGCATAGATATGCCGTGCCGATTTAAATGGATAGTTCGGCTTTGCTTTGCTGACCGAGCTGACCAGCGCCTCGGCGTCGTATTGAATATCCTTTAGCTTCACCTCGACCTTAGCGATCCAAAGCGCATGATTGCTTACGCAGATGACGCTATTGCCCTCGGGATGCAGCACCCATTGCCAGTGAAGCTCGCTGTCCGACAGTGCTGAAAAGTCCTGTTCCAGCAATTGCTGGCTGGAATGACCGCTGTGCGGATCGATCAGTTTTTTCAGTGTGCGCAGTTCGCTGTATATTTCACTCATGCGTTTTTGGCTTGCGGTCCGGGCCGCATCTGCGTTGGCGTCCTTTTTCCAGACTGTCGTGCCAAGGATGCCGCGCAAGTCGATCAATTCATCGATTAATATTCCCTCGCGTAGCAAGTATTGCTTTTGCTCTGCACGCGGCTGGTTTATCGATTGCGACGCTTGTTGTGCATTTTGATTGGCGCGCGAGGCGGCAAAGTCGGCGGCAATATCGAGTACCTCGCGTATCACGGCAGGATCCCGGATCGGCATCTGTTCCGATGCCCTGATCACTGAGAGCAGTTTGGCCCCGATTGTCATTAAGCGGCTGCCGAATGCAGGCCGCCGGCGACCGAAGGTGGCGGAACGTTCGGCTACATCCGCCAGCAATAGCCGCGAGCGCGCCGACCGCAAGAGTGAAAGCGCTGCTTTTTGTTCGCCGGACTCCAGCAGCATATTCGCCTCGACGAACTCCACTTCAGCCATCAGCGTGCTGCTGGGCAGCTCTTCTATCTGGTAGCGCGTCGCCAGGTCCTTGGCCGCTTGCAAAAGACGTAGCGCCTCGGGTTGACGGTCCAGCAAAAGATAGGTTTTAACCAGGCGTAGCCATTCTTCTGCATAACCCCGGTTGCTGCGTTCATCGCCCAGGACGGTTGTCACCGACGCTAATGGCGCAAACTTGCTCAGGGGCTTGGGCTGGTCACGAAAGCCTGCGGAAGCCTCGACATTCGGTAACGCACGGCGCGCCATTTCTTGCGCCTTGGTCCTGTTGCCAAGCGTTAGCAGTGAATCTGATTGGTCCATGGCCATCAGGCCCCAGCGATCCTCAGTGTCCACCTGCGGCAATATGAGCAAGGCGTCGAGCCGGCGTTCGTAGCTGCCGTCCTGTTCCCCATAGGCGATCTCCAGCGCTTGCACCTGCGCTGTCACTTCCAGATCGTTCAAAGCGACTGTACGCATCTGCTCCCCCAATTGGACCATGGTTGAACTGACGGATGCCGGGTACGCCGCAGGTTTTCTCGCCTGGGGCAGCAGCGACATGATCTTGGCGATAGACGCTTTCGCCATCGCCGCATTTCCTTGGGCGAGGCTCAGGGTGCTTAAGACAGCTAAATGATTCAGATAGCGTTGCAGTTGAACGAAAGTGTCCTGGGTCTTGATCCCATCTAAAGACGCATTCCATTGCGCATCGGCGTAAGCCATCTCTTCCGCCTCCGCATAACGTCCCATGTTGGTCAAAGCTACCAAGCGACAATATCTAGCTTGCTGAATGGCCTTTTGCTCTGTTGCGATAGACTCTTGATAGGCGCATATCCGCAGCGCTTGAGGGTATTGTTTGCTGATGTTATATTGTGCCGCTATCATGGTGAGATTGAGATCGGACCAGGCGCCACGGTCACGCACCGGCTTTTGTCCGGCCCGCACCAGGCCGCCGAACGCGTTTAACTCCATTTCCGCCGCAGAACCGCCGGCAATCGGGCCGTCTGCCGCAGGAATCTCTTGTGCCGCGCCGGCAGCCATGACTCCCGTTAGAATCATAGCCAAGAGAAGCTTTTTGACCGACAATGGGGCGTGCTGGCTGGACATGGCGAAGTGAACGCTATTGGTGGATGATCTCAATCATTGTTGCCGGCTCCCCAGCTAAATCGCTAATGTCCAGGGTCTTTGAGCCGGGTGAGGGCGGCACGGGCGCCACCTTGCTGCCGCGCGTTTCAAAGGCCTTTTGCAGCGTTGCGCCGGGCGTATTGGCAGAGAGGACTTCCGCATCAAGCTGCTTCAATTTGGTGTCGTCTTTTGCGGATGCAAATACATAAATCCGCTCCACTCCGGTATGTTGGTCGAGCGTAAACGCCGCTCGCGGATCGCTGGGTATGCGTAGCGTCTTTTGCGCGGCTTGCTGGCTTCCCGCGGCCCGGCTGGGGAAGTAGCGCTCGATTTTCCCTTGGCTATCCCGGCAGACCACGTAAAACCAGGCGGGTTTGCTGGCGTCGATGCGGAGGGAATATTGTTCACCGCTGCGTAGTATGGCCGGCGAAGCCAGTAGTTCGTTGGAGGCGCCGCGCAAGCCGATTGATATTTTGAGCGGCATGTTCTCTTCGTTGACAATTTTCTTGATTCTATACAGGACATATTCATATACTTCATCACGAACATCCTTGGGTTTCACCATCGTCAGGTGGTTTTTGTCGAATGGCGCCGAGGTTTCGTCGCAACCCGCCTGGGCGCGATCGCGCGGCACAATAACGGTGGACGCTATCGCCTGCGTTTCGTAGGCACAATAGGTGTATGGGTAAGGCGAGTCCGGCTTACGCCGGCGCAGTTGATCCCTCCAGTCGTCATCTTCTGTTTGCAGGAAGAGATTGACATCCGATGATGTCATGTTTGCGAATTGCGGATTACTGCTGACCCACTTGGCCAGCGCTGCCTCGTCGGAGCCTGCCGCTGGCGTGGCAAGGAAGAAAACGCCGGCAATTTTTGCAAAAGAGTCTGGCGCGTTGCGGCTGAGTTGTAACATCATGCGCCGGGCGACCAGGCCACCCATGCTGTGCGTCACAAAAATGATCTTCTCGTACCGCTCAAAGACCCCCAGGGCGCTGAGATGGAACCCTAGCCGCGTGGCGATTTCATGGATATTGCTGCCACGCCGGATCGGATCGCTGGTGTAGGCTACGCTGATGACCTTCAGAGGAAATTCCACGGTCTGATCCGCAGCCAGCAGCTGCGGCCATCCTGATTCGGCTTGTTCCGCCTTGAACGTGGTTGCGGCGTTGCCCAGGATGCCGTGCACAAAAATGACAATGGTCTTGGGATGTGCGGTTCTGGCGGGAATATCCACATCGATATTCGGTGGAGAGGGACTCTCGCGGCTGCATGCGGCGAGAAAAATAAGCAACAGGCTGCAATACGCCATCAAAACCGATCGATTGAACATGTTTCCTCCAGCCCGCATGTGCCGTTGAACGATTGCATCGATTGAAAGCTTGTACTGTGCCGCGCCGTCGTATTGCATTTATTGTAGCCGCAATCTATTCCGGGCGCCGCGCCGCTCCCGAGCTCAAAAAAGCACCAATGTTGGGCGTCGCCGCACCATCATCTCGCCTTTTCTCCATCTCATCTCTCTTTGTCGCGATGCGTTACCCGTGCAAACTATCTGGCACGCTCCTTGCTAAGGAGTAGATACGGATCAATGGCGATCCCCTGAACAATGAGTGTCGGTCCAACGAGGGGCTGGCAAGGACAACGGCGTCCGCCCGGCTTGGTTTTTTAAACCTTGCCGGGCGGACGCTTTTTTGTTTTTAACGGGATAAAAAAATGGCCAGCAAAGCAAGCAGCATCAATCTCTTTTCCCTGGGCACGCCGCAGATGCGCGCTTTCCACCTGACGTGGATGGCGTTTTTCGTCTGCTTTTTCGCGTGGTTCGCCTGCGCGCCACTGATGCCGGTGATCAAGGGCGAGTTCCATCTGTCGATCAGCCAGATCGCCAATATCAATATCGCCGCCGTCGCCATCACGATTCTGGTGCGCTTGCTGGTCGGTCCGCTGTGCGACCGTTTCGGTCCGCGCAAGACTTACACGGGTTTATTATTATTGGGTGCGATACCGGTGCTGGGCGTGGCGCTGTCGCAAAGTTATGAAAGTTTCCTGATCTTCCGGCTGGGCATCGGCGCGGTCGGCGCCAGTTTTGTGATTACCCAATATCACACCTCGGTGATGTTCGCGCCGAATGTGGTTGGCACCGCCAACGCTACGTCGGCAGGCTGGGGTAACGCCGGTGCGGGCGCGGCACAAGCGCTGATGCCTTTACTGCTGGGTGCGCTGGTGATGCTGGGCGTGACCGAAGCCATGGGCTGGCGTATCGCCTTGCTGGTGCCGGGCATCCTGATGCTGGTGATGGCGGGATTGTACTGGCGTTATACCCAGGACTGCCCTGACGGTAATTACGACCAGCTGCGTGCCGACGGCGTCGCCATCGAAGGCGGTAAAAAGGGCGGCTGGGCCAGCTTCAAGGCGGCCAGCGCCAATTACCGGGTCTGGCTGTTGTTTGTTACCTATGGCGCCTGTTTCGGCATTGAACTGTTTATCCATGGCGTGGCCGCCGTGTATTACGTCGATCACTTCGGTTTATCGCTCAAATCGGCCGGTTTTGCGGCTGGCAGTTTCGGTTTGCTGGCCTTGTTTGCACGGGCCTTGGGCGGCTGGCTGTCGGACAAGATGGCCTTGCGCGGTAATTTGAACAGCCGCGTCACTTTGCTGTTCATCCTGATGATAGGCGAAGGCGTCGGCCTGCTGTGGTTTGCCCATGCCAGCGGCGTGGTGTTCGCCGTCATCGCAATGCTGGGTTTCGGCCTGTTCACCCACATGGCCTGCGGTGCGACATATGCGCTGGTGCCCTTCATCGACCGCAAGGCCTTGGGCGGCGTGACGGGCATTATCGGCGCCGGCGGCAATGTCGGCGCGGTGCTGGCCGGTTTCCTGATGAAGGGCACCGGCGATGTGCAGCAAACGCTGACCATCCTCGGTGCGCTGGTCTTGATCTCGGCCGCCTGTGCGATTGCCGTGCGTTTCAGCAATGCCGCCGACCAGGCCGCGCTGGCCGCAGCCTGAGGACGCCATCATGAAAATCATCGTCATCGGCCACGGCATGGTCGGCCATAAATTCCTGGAACGGCTGGCCGACAGCGGCGCGCCGCACCTGGCAGTGACCGTCTTGTGCGAAGAACCGCGTCCGGCCTACGACCGCGTGCATTTGTCGGAATTTTTCTCCGGTAAGTCGGCCGACGATTTGTCGCTGGTGCCGCCAGGCTTTTTCGAGCGCGGCAATGTACTGCTGAAACTCAATGCCCGCGCCGGCGCGGTCGATCTCGGCGCCAGGACCGTCACGCTCAGCAGCGGTGAAGTGCTGCCTTACGACAAGCTGGTGATGGCCACCGGTTCGTATCCGTTCGTGCCGCCGCTGCCGGGCAAGGACCGCAAGGATTGTTTTGTCTACCGCACCATCGAAGACCTGGAAGCGATGCTGGAATGCGGCCGGCGTTCGAAAACCGGGGTCGTCATCGGCGGCGGCTTGCTGGGGCTGGAATGCGCCAAGGCCTTGCGCGACATGCAGCTGGACACCCATGTGGTCGAATTTGCGCCGCGCCTGATGGCGGTGCAAGTCGATGAAGGCGGCGCCCGTGTTCTGCGCCGCAAGATCGAAGACCTGGGCGTGACGGTGCACACGCAAAAAAACACGCTGTCGATTACCGATGGCGAGCAGGGCACGCACCGGATGAGCTTTGCCGACGGCAGCCATCTGGATACCGACATGATCGTGTTTTCGGCCGGCATCCGTCCGCGCGACGAACTGGCGCGCGCCTGCGGCTTGTCGGTCGGTCCGCGCGGCGGCATCGCTATCGACGACAGTTGCCTGACGTCCGATCCGGACGTGTATGCGATCGGCGAATGCGCCTTGTGGGGCGGCCAGACCTTCGGCCTGGTGGCGCCCGGTTATGAAATGGCGCGCATCGCCGCCCGTCATCTGCTGGGCGAGCAGGGCGCGGGACAAAGCACGTTCACCGGCGCCGACATGAGCACCAAATTGAAACTGATGGGCGTCGATGTGGCCAGCCTGGGCGATCCGCACGGCGCCATCGCCGGCAGCCGCTCGTATCAATTCACCGATGAGCGCAAGCAAATCTACAAGAAAATCGTGGTGTCCGACTGCGGCAAGTATTTGCTGGGCGGCGTCATGGTGGGCGACGCCAGCGAGTACGGCACCTTGCTGCAAATGATGCTCAACAAGATAGAGCTGCCGGAATCGCCGGAATTTTTGATCTTGCCGCAATCGGATGGCCAGGCCAAGCCCGGCTTGGGCGTGGACGCCTTGCCGGACAGCGCACAAATCTGTTCGTGCAACGATGTGTCGAAAGGGACGTTGTGCGCGGCGGTGGCGGACGGTAATACGTCCATCGGCGCACTGAAAAGTTGCACCAAGGCGGGCACCGCGTGCGGCGGCTGCGTGCCGCTGGTGACGCAAATCATGAAGGCCGAAATGAAAAAGCTCGGCATGGATGTCAACAACCATGTCTGCGAGCACTTCGCGCATACACGCCAGGAATTGCATCACCTGGTACGCGTCGGCAAGATCCGCAGTTTCGAGGAATTGCTGGCGCAACATGGCAAGGGTCTGGGCTGCGATGTGTGCAAGCCGATGGCGGCGAATATCCTGGCCTCGTGCTGGAACGATTTTGTGCTCAAGAAAGAGCACGCCAGCCTGCAAGACACCAATGACTATTTTCTTGGGAATATACAGAAAGACGGCACCTATTCGGTGGTGCCGCGCATGCCGGGCGGCGAAGTCACCGCCGACGGCTTGATCGCGGTCGGCCAGGTGGCCAAGAAATACGGTTTATATACCAAGATCACCGGCGGCCAGCGGGTCGACCTGTTTGGTGCGCGGGTCGAGCAATTGCCGCTGATTTGGGAAGAGCTGATCGCCGCCGGCTTTGAATCCGGCCATGCCTACGGTAAATCCTTGCGCACGGTGAAGTCGTGCGTCGGTTCGACCTGGTGCCGCTATGGCGTGGCCGACAGCGTCGGTTTCGCGATCACACTGGAGAACCGCTACAAGGGCTTGCGCACGCCGCACAAGATCAAGTTTGGCGTGTCCGGCTGCACCCGTGAATGCGCCGAGGCGCAAGGCAAGGATATCGGTTTGATCGCCACCGAGAAAGGCTGGAATCTGTATGTGTGCGGCAATGGCGGCATGAAGCCGCGCCATGCCGAGTTATTGGCGTCCGACCTCGACAATGCGACGCTGGTGCGTTATGTCGACCGTTTCCTGATGTTTTATATCCGCACCGCCGACCGCTTGCAACGCACCAGCGTGTGGCGCGACAACCTCGAAGGCGGCCTCGATTATCTGAAAGCCGTGGTGATCGACGACAAGCTGGGCATCGCCCAAGAACTGGAAGCGGATATGCAGCATGTGGTCGACACCTATGCGTGCGAGTGGGCGGCGGCCGTCAGCGACCCGGCCACGCGCCGGCGTTTCCGTCATTTCGTCAACAGCGATGACCAGGACAGCAACGTGGTGTTCATGGAGGAGCGCGGCCAGATCCGGCCCGCCACGGTGGAAGAGCGCGAACTCAAGCGCATTCCGATTATCGCCAAGTCGGCATAAGGAGGCATCATGCACAGGGATTTATACAGCGGTCACTGGACGCCGGTTTGCAAGCTGGACGACATCGTGCCGAATACCGGCGTGTGCGCCTTGATCAATGGCGAGCAAGTGGCGGTATTTCACATCAGCGACGGTCAGCAGCGCCTGTTCGCGATCGATAATTACGACGCCAACGCCGGTGCGTCGGTGCTGTCGCGCGGTTTGATCGGCAGTATCGGCGAACGTATCGTGGTGGCGTCGCCGATCTATAAGCAGCATTTCGACTTGCTGACGGGGGAATGCCTGGAAGCACCGGAGCATTCGGTCGCGACCTGGCCGGTCAAGCTTGAAAACGGCCGGGTCTGGGTAGGCGCATGACAGGTGAGCGCATCAAAGGCAGTGCGGCCAAGCCATCGCTGGTGGTGATCGGCAACGGCATGGCCGGCATGCGCACGGTCGAGGAATTGCTGAAGCTGGCGCCGGATCTGTACCACATCACGGTATTCGGCGCCGAGCCGCACGGCAATTACAACCGTATCTTGCTGTCGCCGTTATTGGCGGGCGAAAAGAGCATGGCCGACATCATGCTCAACACGCCGGAATGGTATGTACAGAACGGCATCACCTTGCATGCCGGCGATCCGGTGCTGCAAATCGACCGCCGCCGCCGTCTGGTGCGCGCCGCGTCCGGACTGGAAGTGCACTACGACAGGTTGCTGCTGGCGACCGGTTCCACACCGTTCATGATACCGGTGCCGGGCCATACCTTGCCGGGCGTAATCGGTTTCCGGGATATCGACGATGTCGAAATCATGTTGCAGGCAGCGAAACATCAGCGCCATGCGGTGGTCATCGGCGGCGGTTTGCTGGGGCTGGAAGCGGCCAATGGCTTGTTGCGCCAGGGGATGGAGGTGACGGTGGTGCATGTCAGCGATACGCTGATGAACCAGCAACTCGACAAGCCGGCGGCCGCCTTGCTGAAAAACGCGCTGGAAGTGAAGGGGCTGCGTTTCCTGTTGAATGCCGACACGGCGGAAATCGTCGGCACCGACCGCGTCACCGCGGTGCGTTTCAAGGATGGTTCCGACATTCCCGCCGACCTGGTGGTGATGGCGGCCGGCGTGCGGCCGAATATCGCGCTGGCGCGGCAAGCCGGTTTGTTTTGCGAGCGGGCCATCGTGGTCGACGACACCTTGCAAAGCTACGATCCGCGCGTGTACGCGGTTGGCGAATGCGTGCAGCACCGCAGCGCCACGTTCGGCCTGGTGGCGCCGATCTGGGAGCAGGCCAGGGTATGCGGCGCGCATCTGGCGGGCGCCGGCCATCGCCGTTACGTGCAGCAAGCCAGCCCGACCAAGCTGAAAGTCACGGGCATCGACCTGTATTCGGTCGGTAATTTTATTGGCGGTCCGGACAGCGAAGACCTGGTATTGCGCGATCCGCGCCGCGGCATATATAAACGGCTGGTCGTGCAAAACAACCGGCTGGCCGGCGCCGTGCTGTATGGCGACGTGGCCGATGGGCCGTGGTATTTCGATTTGATACAAAATCGCAGCGATATTTCCTCCATGCGCAACCACTTGCTTTTCGGCAAGGCGCTGTGCAGCCAGGCTGCCTGAACTGGAACCATCGTGAATCTTTCTCCTATCCCATTTGCGGTACGCACCACTTGTCCTTATTGCGGCGTCGGCTGCGGCGTGTCGGCCACGCCGATGGCCGACGGTGCGATCAGCATTGCCGGCGATACCAGCCATCCGGCGAATTTCGGCAAGCTGTGCGTCAAGGGTTCGGCGCTGGGCGAGACGGTATCGCTGGAGGGCCGTTTGCTGCATCCGCAAGTGCGCGGCGCCGATGGCTTGCGGCAAGTGAGCTGGGACGAGGCGCTGGACAAGGTTGCCGACGGCTGGACCCGCACCATCGCCGAACACGGCCCGGATGCGGTGGCGCTGTATGTGTCCGGACAATTGCTGACCGAGGATTATTATATCGCCAACAAGCTGATGAAGGGGTATGTCGGCAGCGCCAATATCGACACCAATTCGCGGCTGTGCATGTCGTCGGCGGTAGCCGGCCACAAGCGTGCCTTCGGCGAAGACCTGGTGCCGGGCTGCTACGAAGACCTGGAATTGGCCGACATGGTGGTGCTGGTCGGTTCCAATACGGCATGGTGCCATCCGATCCTGTTCCAGCGCATCGCCAAGGCCAAGGAAGCGCGGCCGGAGATGAAACTGGTGGTGATCGATCCGCGCCGCACCGCGACCTGCGAACTGGCCGACCTGCATCTGCCGGTCAAGCCGGGCACCGATGTGTGGCTGTTCAACGGTTTATTGTGCTATCTGGCGCTGCATGGGGTGGTCGATGACGCCTTCGTCACGCAGCATACGCATGGCCTGCATGACGCTTTGGCGGCGGCGCGTCTCGGTGGCGCCGATCATTGTAGCGATCCGGCAGCGGTGGCTAAAATCTGCCGTGTCGAGGTCCAGGATTTGCTGGAGTTTTACCAGTCCTTTGCCGCGACCGGCAAGGTCGTCACCGCCTTTTCGCAAGGCGTCAATCAATCGTCGGCCGGCACCGACAAGGTTAACAGCATCATCAATTGCCATCTGCTCAGCGGACGCATCGGCCGGCCCGGCATGGGGCCGTTTTCGCTGACCGGCCAGCCGAATGCGATGGGCGGGCGCGAAGTCGGCGGCCTGGCCAATATGCTGGCGGCGCATATGGAGCTCGACCATCCCTTGCACCGCGACACCGTGCAAACCTTTTGGAATTCGCCGAATATCGCCAGCAAGCCGGGCTTGAAGGCGGTCGATCTGTTTCACGCGATCGAAGAAGGCAAGGTCAAGGCGGTGTGGATTATCGCCACCAACCCGCTGGTCAGCATGCCGGACGCCAACCAGGTGCAGCGCGCGCTGGAAAAATGCCCGCTGGTGGTCGTGTCCGATATCAGCCAGCACACCGATACCAATGCCTACGGCCATGTCTTGCTGCCGGCGCTGGGCTGGGGCGAAAAGGATGGCACGGTGACCAATTCGGAACGGCGCATTTCGCGCCAGCGCGCCTTTTTGCCGGTCCCGGGCGAAGCGCGCGCCGACTGGAAAATGCTGTGCCAGGTGGCGCAGCGCATGGGCTACGACGGTTTCGATTTCGATGCCGCGCAGCAGATTTTCGACGAGCATGCGCGGCTCAGCACCTACCGGAACGGTGGTGCGACGGCGCGCTTTTTTACGCTGGCCGGCCTGCAAGGATTGAGCGCGCAGCAATTCGACCAGCTGGAACCGGTGCAATGGCCGCTCGGTCAAACGCGGTTGTTCGATGACGGCCGCTTTGCGCATGCCGACGGCAAGGCCCGTTTCATCGCCACCGCGCCGCGCGCCCCGGTGCACGCCGTCAGCGAGGAATACCCGCTGGTCTTGAATACCGGCAGGGTGCGCGACCAGTGGCATACCATGACGCGCACCGGCAAGTCGGCGCGGCTGGCCGATCACGTGCCGGAATCGTTTATCGACATCCATCCGCAAGACGCCTTGCTGTACGGCGTGCGCGCCGGCGACCTGGCGCGGGTGGCCACGCCGTGGGGCGCGATGGTGGCCCGGGTGCAGCATGGCGGCGGCATCGCACGCGGCGGGATTTTTGTGCCGATCCACTGGAATAATCAATCGGCGTCCGATGCGCGGGTCGGCGCGCTGGTCAATCCAGTCGTCGATCCAGTGTCGGGCGAACCGGAATTCAAGCATACGCCGGCCAGGGTCGAGCAATTCCGTGTCAACTGGTTTGGTTTTATCCTCAGCCGTAGCGAGCTGAATCTGGAAAGCGTGGCGCACTGGACGCGTATCCAGGGCAAGGACTTTGCCCGTTATGAATTGGCCGGCAGGAATACCATCAGTGATTTCAGCGCCTGGGCGCGCCGCTTGCTGCAAGTCGGCGATCAACAGGCCGACTGGCTGGAATATGAAGACCGCAGCGCCGGCCTGTACCGTGCCGTGCATCTGGTCGACGACCGCATCGAGCAATGTGTGTTCCTGTCGCCGCGTCCGGACTTGCCGTCGCGCGCGTGGCTGGCGGGATTATTTGCTCATGATCAATTACAGCCTGCGGACCGGGTGGGTTTGCTGCTGGGCCAGCCGCTCGAGAAGGGCGCCGATGTCGGGCCGACCGTGTGTTCCTGTTACGGTGTCGGACGCAACACGATTTGCGATGCGATCCGCAGCCAGAAACTCGACAGTGTGGCTCAGGTGACCGCCTGCCTGAAAGCGGGCGGCAATTGCGGGTCGTGCGTGCCGGAGATTAAGAAGTTGCTGGTGGAAACGCGTGCGGAGCAAACGGCTTGAGGGTGTCGCTTTATTCGTATGGCGTGGGCACCTGTTGCACCGCAAGGCGCAGGCCCATCGCTTTGAGGATCGCCGACAAGCTGCTCAGCACGGGATTTCCATTGGGCGACAGCGTTCGGTAGAGCTGCGTCGGGCTCAGTTTGGCGGTGTCGGCCACCGTTTGCACGCCGCCAAAGGCCTTGGTCATTTGGCGCAAGGTAATCAATAGTTCGCTTTGATCGCCATCTATATCGCCGCAGCCATTTTGATGTACTGCGCAACCTCATTCATCCAGAGTTTTCTCAATCAGCCCGCATGTTCCAGCAAGCCATGTTGCCACAGCCATGCGGTGATTCTTTGCGCTTTGTGGGCCGGCATGTTGCAGCCTAGGTCATGCAAAAAACTATCCAGTGTCGGCGATTGATGCAGGCTGTGCAGATGCGGAAACAGCGCTTCATTGTCGAGAAAGGCCAGCGGCCGTTCCAGTTGCGGGTGAGACAGGGCGCTGTAAGCCTGCACCGTATCGTCGATGATGCAGGGCATCTCGACCACGCTGGCTTGCGGGTTCAAGCGCAGCGCCCGGCGCGGATTCAGGCTGGACAGCGCTCGTAATACGGGTTCACGATATTGTTGCAGTTGCGCGCAGGTTTGTTGCAGCTGGTTCATCAGGTCGGATGCATGTTCACCGGCTGGTATCGCCACGCTTGAGCGTGCTTGCCAGAACGGCTGGCCGGCGCACCATGACTGTCCATAATATTCGGCGGTCCAGTGCGCGTGGCGGGCGCAGGTGTCGATCAGGCGGTGTTCAAAGAAGGCGCGGGTCAGCCTGGCCCGCTGTGGCGACTGATCGCCCAGCAAGGTATGCACGGCCACGGCAGCCTGCAAGGAAAAGCGCATCGCTTTTTCGACGCCGGACGATGAAATTGGATCCAGCGCGAATGCCGCGTCGCCCAGCTTGAGGCGGCCGTCTTGCCAACTGTCGGTGGCAAGGTACGCTGTCGCGGTGCACATTTGCACCGGGCTGGATAATGGCAGTTGGGCGATGGCGCCGAACAGGCGGCTGGCCGCGCAAGCAGCCCGCAAGCGCTGTTCCGGCTGATGCGGCGCCGCCTGGCGCGCCGCGCGCGGGTCGCCCAGCAACATCACCCGGTAGCGTCCATCGGGCAAGCTGGCGCCCCACAGCCAGCCATCCGTCAGCGCTTCGACTTGCGTGAGCTCCCGCATCGTGGCGGGAAGATTGGTTTGTTCGAACTCGGCCCACACGGCGGCAAGGCGCGGTGCGCACGCGATCTGCGAGCGTGCCCCCGCACCGCGTCCGCTGGCGTCGAGGATGAAGCGCGCGCTCACTTGTTTAACTTGTGGCAGGGCGCCGCCGGTTTGCAGCGCGACAGTCCAGTCGCCGGCCGCGCCGTTCACTTGCTGGACTTGCGCCGGCGAAACGACGTTGATGCCGCGCTGATGGGCCAGTTGCAGCAGGGCGGCGTCGAAGCCGGCCCGCTCGACCAGCGCCGAACCGGGATGGGCCACGTTTTCCGGGTGCCGGTTGCGCCACAGCAGCCGGCTGTTGCGATGCACCCGATGCGGCACCAAGGCCATCGCATCATTGGCATCGAGCAATTCGATGATATTGCGCACGCCCGGCGTCAGCGCTTCGCCGATTTGCGGCCGTGGCCAGACGGCGCTGCGCTCGGCCAGCAGCACGCTGCGGCCGAGCTGCTGCAAACGCAGCGCGGCGACCAGGCCGGCCGGCCCGGCGCCGATGATCAGCGCGTCGTAGATCTGCGCCACGGTCAGGCCGGTCCGCTGGACCAGTCGGGCGCCAGGTGGCTCAGGCGCTGGTGCGCGCCTATCGTGTAATGCAGCCAGCCGCGGATATAGTCGCAGGCGGTGCGGCCGCGCGCCAGTACTTCGTGGTGGCAGCCGCCGCTGCACAGGTAGCGCGCCCAGCAGCTATTGCACGGTGCTTGGCGATGCACGTGGCGTTCGCTGAGCCAGATCGCCTGTTTGCCCCGGTCCACGCCGTGCTCGATGCTGCCCATCGCGCCTTGCCGGTCGCCGACAAAGCGGTGGCAGGCCGACAGTTCACCCTCGGCCGAGACGCCGAAATACCCGGCGCCGGCGCCGCAGGGATACGGTCGGTGGGTGCCGCGCTGCAATTCGCGCAAGGCGTTTTGCATATTCATGAAGGGGTAGCGGCGGCCTTGCAAGATGTTTTGCTCGAAGGCGAGGCCGCAGGCGATCATCGCTTCGAGCATTTCCGCCAGGTCGTCCGGCCCCATTTCCGCCTGTCCATTCGACGCGCGCAGCAAGGGCGAAAAGCCGACGCTGTGAAAACCCATGCCGATGAACAAGTCCAGCGTCTTCGGCAAGTCGAGGTTGAACGGCGTCACGGTGACCCGCGCCGACACTTGCATGCTTCGTTGCCGCTGCAGCAGCGGCGCCAGCCGGGCCATGATGTGATCGAACGACCCCTTGCCACCCTTGAACGGGCGCAAGCGGTCGTGCTGCGGCGCCGCGCCGTCGAGGCTGATGGTGACGGCAAAGCCGTGCTGTTCGAAAAAGTCGGCGTCGTCCGGCTGCAGCAGGGTGCCGTTGGTGGTGATCGAAAAGCGACAGTCCACTTGCCGTTGCCGCGCCTGCTCGCTGGCGTAGTCGGTGACCTGGCGCAGCACAGCCCGGTTTGCCAGCGGTTCGCCGCCCATGAAGGCGAGGTTGACCTTGGCGCCCGGCGCCGCTTGCGCCAGCAGCAAGTCGACCGCCTTGAGCGCCTGTTGCAGCTCCATGCTCCTGGCCTTGCCGCCGAATTCGCCTTGCTGGGCGTAGCAATACGTGCAGCCGAGATTGCACTTTTGCGCGATCGCCAGCGACAGCGCGTGCAGCGGCGGCGATGCCAGCGGCCGGTCGTCGATCAGCGCTTCGGCTTGCAAGCCGCAACTGTCGACCAGGCGCTGCAGCAAGCCGCTGTCGCTGCTGTCCAGCGCAGTCCGGAATTCCTCGGTCAACTGCGGCGGCAAGTGGTACAGGCGGCTACCATTGACCAGCAGCAATTGCGCGCCCTGGGCGTCGTCGATCAGATGGGCGTCGCGGTGGCGCGGGCGCGACGCCGTGACGATGCGTCCGGCCAGCGCACCGGCCATGCTGGCGTGGATGGCGGCGGCCAATGGTTCAGGATTCATCGGCATCCTTTCCCTTGATGATGAATTGCAAGTCTTCCTGCCATGACTTGAACAAGTCGTCATACGAATACAAGCGGGTGTCGGTGCGGTTATCCGGGATGTAGGTGCCGGTGCGCTTCTTGGCGAACCACATGTCGCCGTGCGACAAGCCATCCTGGCCCGGCTCGACATTGACATAATCGGGACGCGACGCGGCCCAGTAATAACAGGCGCATTCGCGGTAATCGTTTTGCCATGGCGCGCACAAGCCTTGCGTCAATTCGCCCGGTTGCAGCAGGGCTGGATTGAATTCGGCGCTCTGTTCCTTGAAGAAGTGCCGCAGTTTCAAGTCGACAGTGATGGTCGGAGTATCCTTGTCCCACAGGATTTCCGTATCGGCCCCGGTCTGTTCCGAGAATTGACAGCTGACCACCTGGCCTTGCAGGTGCAGGATGCGGGCGATCGAGTTCGACCATTCCATGAACGAGACGGCATTCGGATTGCCGGCCGACGCCAGCGTGCCGGAACTGCCGTTCGGAAACACCGGGCCGGTGGTCAGCACCATGGTGCCGACGTCGAGGCCGGCAAAGCGCAGCAGGCGGCGGCTTTTCAACTCTTCATAAGCGGGATCGGCATCGACCACATAGTTATTGTTTTCAACCAGTACGATGCCCTCGAAGGCGCGCCGCCACAGGTTGCGGAAGTCGAATTCCAGGCCCGGAAAACAATTGGAAATCGCGCTGCGCGGCAGTACCGACGCGGGATTGCCGGCGCCGCGATGGTGGATTTGCGCCGTCAGGTTATTGGCGCGCAAGCTGGGATTCTTCTCGGCCATCATTGTTCTCCTGCTGGGTTCGAAAACATCGCATTCCGGGCGGCCTTGACCACCATGTCGATATGGCGCCGGGTCAACGTCAGGCTGCGCCCGTCCGCGCCGCGCATCAGCGCCGGCATCTTGCGCAGCGCGGTCGACGACAGGTCGCCGATTTCTTCCGGCTGGCGCATCACCTGGGCGAACCACGGCGCGCCGCCGGCCGACAGCGCGCTGAAGACCCGCTCGTGCAAGGCGCGCAAGGCCAGGTTGTCGACCAGCGCACTGGCGGCGATCGGTTCGTAGTAGCGTTCGAAGTCGTTGGTATTCTGGCGTACCATGGTGCTGGCGACGTTCAGCCGGCCGTTCACCGGATTGCCGTTCATCACCGCCGTGTTCATCAGGCGCACGGTTTCCAGCGCGCGCAGCACCAGTTCGGTGGCCTCGTCCAGCGAGACGCTGTCGGCGTCGACTTCGGGACCGTACAGCAACTGTTCCAGCTCGTCGGACACCACCCGCACCGGCAGCGTATCGGGCGCGTAGGCCGGCGGGCCGGCGCCGATGGTGCTATGGGCCGACAGCACGCTGCTGTCGGCCAGCGTCAGGAATACCCGCACCACACCGTCGCATTCATCATCCAGGTAGCCCCAGCTGACCTGGTTGCCATCCTGGTCGGCATAACCGGCGTAGATGCCGGCCGGATTGGTCAGCGCCGGGCCGGTGCTTTCGGTATAACCGAGCCAGTCCTTCTCCGGGTTGTACAACACCAGCGCCTCGTTATCGATGATCGGGTCCGGGGTCAGCCTGGGCACGCCGTTTTGATCGGGCACCAGCCGTTCCATGCGGCTGCCGTAGACCAGCCCGCCGGCCGGCGTGTAGCGCAGGCGGATTTCGGGGAATTCATCGGTCGGCGCGATGAATTGCACGTGTCCCAGCGGTAGGACTTTGCCGGGCAAGAAGTTGGTACACGAGCCCAGCAGCGCATGGCGGCTGTGGTCTTTCAGGCCGGACAGCCTGGCGTGGATCTGGTCTTCCTTGTTGCCGGTGCGGCGGAACAGTTTGATGTTGCCCAGTTCCACTTCCCAGTGCAAATTGTCGAGGGCCTGGCCCTGCTGTTCCAGCAAGGCCACCGTCAGCGGCTGCAATTGTTCCGGCAGTTCGCTGGTGCGCGCATACACTTCGAGAAACGGCGCGACCGGCCTGACCTTTTTATTCTCGTCCTTGAAGCGGATTTTTTCCGGCAGGTAGGCGCGCACGATCCTGCCGCTGTCGGTATCGACTTCAAAGCTGGTGCGCGGCACGATGCGGCGGTAGTCCAGCGGATGGTCCGGATCGGCTTCCAGGTCGAACGCTTCCAGTGCTTCGTCGGCGGCGCCGAGGCGGGCAATCGCCAGCGGCGGCAAGATTCTTAATTCGAGTATCGGCATCATGGACTCCTAGATCAAGGCGGTATCGATGCTGCCGGACAGGATGCGTCGCGCCAGCTGCTTCATGTTCTGGTCCGATTCGCGCATCGACGCCAGGTAAGCGTGGCGCGATGGCGGCGCGACCAGCAGCAGCGCCTCGACCAGGCTTTCGGCCGCGGTCAGCAAGTCCAGGTGGCCGCGCCAGCGGTTCTTTTCGCCGAACGGACTGTTCAGCGTGTACGGCATCTGGAACGGCGGACCGGCGTAACCGGCGTCGGGATCGGTGGCCGAGAGCGGCGATTGCGTCAGGATGTCGGAAATCGCGCGCAGGTTGTACATTTCGCCGAAAGTGGCGTTGACGATGGTGCCGCGCGGCGTGATCAGGCCGGCCGCGTTCAAGCCGCCGTACAAGGTGAAGCTATGGATCAGGTAGGTCAGCAGCATGCGGTAGCGCAGATTGAGCAGCGTGGCCCACAGCGCCGATTGCGGATCGGTGATGCGGGTCGCGCCGCCGCCCAGTTCCGGCTCCAGGTCCGGGTCCAGCGACACATACGGATTGATGGCGACCTTGCGCGCCGGCGCCCAGTGGGCCGCGTGCCTGACGCCGCCCTGCAAGCTGATTTTGCTGTGCGGCTGCACCGACCGCCATTTGTCATCGGTATAGCCGGTGGGCCGCGCCGCTTCCCACTCGCCGGCATGCAGCGGCACTTGTTCGGTCAATTCGCGCATCTCGACATAGATACGCAGGAAGCGCACAAAGTGCGACGCCACCGCGCCGGTGGTCGCCTCGCCCTGTTCGGCGATGGCCTTTAATGCTTCGACCATGTCGTCGCGGCAGGTTTGCGGTTTCACCAGCACGTCCGGGGTTTGCGCCGGCCGCACGCCGCCGGTATTGCCGCGCTGCCCGCCCTGGTAGCCGCGGCCCCATTCGGCGAAATCGGCCTGGGCCGGATAGGTGGCCGGGTCGAACGCGTCGTCGGGCAGGTAGTCGGGATCGGCCACCAGCGGGATCAGGGTATTGAACAATTCCGAGACCTGGTGCGGGGTCGAGGTTTGCGCGTGCACGCGCAGCCGGATTTCGTCGCCCAGCTCGCCGCCATCCCAGCCGACCGGCGATTCGGCGTACACGTACTTGGCCAGCGAATCGAGCGTCAGCGGTTCCAGCATGAACGGGAACGGGTAGAACGGCACGTCCCACGGCGTGTCTTCGCGTTCCAGGTGCAGCGGCGCGCCGATCAGGCGCAAGGAATTCTGCACCGAGATCAAATGGCCCATCTCTTCCTTGGCGATGCCGAGAATGACTTCCTGCCAGTTGCGCACCACGTCGCGATACGCTTGCGGCACTTGCGGTCCGCCCAGCGAGTAGGCGGCGTACAGGTATTGCACCATCAGACAGTGCTCGATTTCCGCGTCAATCGACAGCAGGTAGGCGATGTAGTCGCGCGGTGAGAATTCCAGGTTCAGCAGCGGCGCCTGGCTGGTCGTGGCGCCGTCGGCCGTGACGCCGAATAGCAGGTTCGGGTTTTGCGGCAGTCCGTGTTCGGTGCCGGTGCGCGGCAACTGGCTGGTGGATGCGCCGAGATGACGCCTGATCTGTGCAGCTCGCATTTCCTATCCTTCTCATGTTAGAAAGAGGGCAGTCGCACCCCAAGTCTGACAGGATGCGACGGTGAATTGAAATGACAACGACTGAATGACTGGCAACTGAGGTAGATCAAATAAACTACAGCAAGAGAAACTTGCTTCGATGACGGGAATCACGCACCGCGCAAGTTGAATACTGATGCCGGCCTGCGTTGAGTATTGCTACTGGTTTGCCGAAAAGTCAACAGTAAAAAATCGCGTGAAAAATAAAAAAGCGAAAGGCCTGTCGCTGTGACGATTCGAGAGATTCAAACTAAAAAGTCTCAGTAAAATCGCCGTTTCCTGTTGCCGTACTGAACCATCAAATCGACCGGAAATCGTCGCCATTGTGCTCGTTTCCACCATCCATCATGTGCCCGATTTTCGCAAAGAACCAGACACCGCATATCCACCTTGCAGTATGATTTCCTCCATTCACGCGCGCCGTTCCGGCGCACTGCCGGAGACAACAAAAGGGGATGGCATGACAGGAAAACAGCAGGATGATCAGGTCGCCAACATTAGTCCGGCCACGGTCTGGCTGACCGGCTTGAGCGGCGCCGGCAAGTCGAGCATCGCCTATGCGCTGGAAACAATGCTGCGCGACGCAGGCCGCGCGGCCTATGTGCTCGATGGCGACAACTTGCGCCGCCAGTTGAACCGCGACCTCGGCTTTTCGCCACAAGACCGCAAGGAAAACATCCGCCGCAGCGCCGAAGTGGCGCGCATGATGAACGACGCCGGTTTGATCGTGATCGCCGCCTTCATTTCGCCGTACCGCGCAGACCGCGCGCTGGCCGAGGAAATTGTCGGCGCCGGCAATTTCATCGAAGTGCATGTCAGCACCCCGCTCGAGGTATGCGAAGCGCGCGATGTCAAAGGCTTGTACGCCAAGGCCCGCGCCGGCCGGATCGCCGAATTCACTGGTATTTCCGCGCCCTACGAAGCGCCGCTATCGCCTGCGCTGGTGCTCGATACTGGCGCCGGCACGCTGCAAGACAGCACCCGCATGCTGTATCGGCATCTGGCCTTGCGTCATGGCTGAAACATCCAGCGACTACGCCATCGGCGACGCAAACCATGACAGTCCGGGGGGCTTGCTTGTTTTTTGATGAAGATAAAAAGATATTTTGTATTATTGTAATTATTATTATCCAGTCCTGCTGATCCAGACCGTCCCATTGCCCGCAAACCCGCCGTGGTGGCGCGCCCGCCACAGTTGAGCCTGCTTTCGCGGCGATCCCGCAGAATAATTGATCCCGCTTTACTTTGCCTCGATGCAATTTGGTAACATGCTTGCCAGCAATTGATTGCACTCTGCAAGCAAGGCAGTTGCCCCCTACCAAAGTCTTGATCGATATGACATCCTTTTTTGCCAGGCTTCCACCTTCCAGTCTGAAGGTGCGCATGGCCAGCGTGGTATTTTTACTGGTATTGACGGCCATCCTGGTGGTCAGCCTGTTGACCCTGATGCTGGCCGAGCGCGACATGCGCGGAGTGATCGGGCGCCAGCAGTATGTGGCGCTGTCGAGTACCGCCGCCTTCATCGACCAGGAGCTGAAGTCAAAGCAGCAAGTCTTACGGGTGCTGGCCGACAGCATGACGGCGCTGGACTTGCATGGCGCGGCGCCGATCGGGCGTTATCTTGCGCGGCAAGGCAGCTTGCGCGATCAGTTTTTCAATGTCGCCGTGATCGCCGTCAACGGCGACCTGGTCGCCACCATGAAGCATGCGATCAAGTCCGTTTCCGGCGCTACGCTGAACTTGAGGGAACGGCCTTATTTCGAGGATACGCTGGCCCGCAAGGCTGGCGTGATTTCGGCGCCGATGAATGGCAGCTATTCCGGCATGCCGCTGGTGGTGATCACCCAGCCTGTCTTCGACGCCGCCGGCAAGGTCGTCTATGTGCTCGCCGGCAGCGTCAACTTGCGCGAACCGGATTTCCTCGCCAAGCTCGATCCCTTAAAGCCGGGCAAGAGCGGCTACATCTTCATCATGACCAGCGGCGGCATCCTGGTCGAGCACCCGGACAAGTCGCGCATCCTGCAGCCGATCGAGGCGCATGGCGCCGTCAGCGCCGCGACCCATGCGGCAATGAACGGTTTCGAGGGCTGGACCGCGGGGCGGACGCAGGGCGTCAACGCGATGTTCGCCTACAAGCGGATCACCTCGGCGGACTGGATACTGGCGTCGGTGTATCCGGCCGACGAAGCATTCCAGCCGCTGTATGCAATGCGCGGCAATGGCGTGCTGGCGGCGATCTTGCTGGCCGCGCTGGCCGGCGTGGCTGGCTGGCATGTGATCCTGCATTTGCTGCAGCCGCTGGAAACCTTGCGCAAGCATATCGTCCAGATTCGCCGCCAGCAGCGCGGCATCGACGTGCTGCAAATCGAACGGCAAGACGAGATCGGTGAATTGAGCCGGGCTTTCCATGCGCTGGTCGACGAGCGGGAACAGGCCGAGCTGCAAACCCGGCACGGCGACGCCTTGTTGCGCAGCATCCTGGAACAGGCGCCGGATGCGGTGATCGGGATCAGCGAACAGGGTCGCATCACCGAATGGAACCGCGAAGCCGAAGAAAAATTCGGCTGGAGCCGGGAACAGGCGATCGGCACCGAAATCGGCGCGCTGATCGGTCCGGGCATGGCGCAGGATGGCGCAGACCACGACATGGCCAGCTGGTTCCGCATGGCTGGCCAGGCCAGCCTGTCGTCGCGTCAGATCCGCGCCGAGGCAGTGCACCGCGACGGCCATACGATAGCGGTGGAAATTTCGATGGGCGTGGTGACGCACGACGGCCTGTGTTTCAGCACCGCCTTCCTGCGCGACATTTCCGACCGGCTGATTCATGAAAAACGGCTGGCGGCCAGCGAAAAACGCGCGCGCACCATCGCCGACGCAATGCCGGCGCTGATTTCCTATATCGACAGCGACTTGCGTTATCAATTTTCAAACGTGCATTACCGGCAGATCTTCGATATCGAGCCGCACGCTATGGTCGGCAAGCCGGTGTCCGAGGTGATCGGCGAGAAAGGCTATGCGTCGGTGGCGCCGCAAATGACGGCCGCCCTGCGCGGCGAGCGTGTCCATTTCGAGCGCCAGGGGACGCAAATCGGCTGTCCGGAAGAGTATTTCATGTTCGATTACATCCCCGACCTCGGCGCCGACGGCAGCGTGGCCGGTTTTTATGTATTGGGACTCGATATCAGCGACCGCCGCAAGGCCGAACTACGCCAGGCCGCCAGCGAAAAACGCCTGAAACTGATCACCGACCATATGCCGGTGGTGATCGTGTATATCGACCCGGAACACCGCTTGCAGTTCAGTAACGCGACGTTTGAAAAATGGTTCGGCGTGGCGCCGCAAGACATGTTGTCCAGGAAGCTGAGCGATGTGTACGGCGCGGAGGCCTATCATGCCCGCAAGCGGCACCTGGAGCGGGCCTTCCAGGGCGAGGAAGTCGAATATGAATTTTCGATCGACAAGGACGGCCTGACCCGCGAATTTCAGACCGTCTACGTGCCCGACATCCAGGAAAACGGCGTGGTGGCCGGCGTGTATGGCCTGATCCATGAAATCACCAAGGTCAAGGCGGTCGAGTCGGCCTTGAAATCGGTGGCCGCCACCGATACGCTGACCGGCATCGCCAACCGCCGCAAGTTCGATGAGCGGCTGGCGGCCAGCCTGCAGCGCGCGTATCAGGATGCGCATCCGCTGACGCTGGCTTACCTCGATATCGACCGCTTCAAGGCGATTAACGACAGTCTCGGCCATCATGCCGGTGATGAAGTGCTGAAAGAATTTGCCGCGCGGCTGGTGCGCAGCGTGCGCTCGACCGACCTGGTGGCCAGGCTGGCCGGGGATGAATTCGTGATTATTTTCGAGCATGTCAAAAGCGTCGCCGAAGTGCGCCTGATCGCCGCGAAAATCATCGACACCATGCACCGGCCATTCGAGCTGGCTTCCGGCCCGCTCGGCGTGACCACCAGCATTGGCGTGGTGATCCTGCATGCCGGCGCGGCGACCGCCAGGGTCAGCGCCGAACAATTGCTCGATAGCGCAGACCGCGCGCTGTATAACGCCAAGAATGCGGGGCGCGACGGCTTTGACGTGATTGAGCTGGACCAGCTGGCCTGACCTGTCAGGCCGGTGGCATGAAGCGAACAAAGGTGTGCCGATAGTATGGCGATAGTATCGCGGTATGCGGGCCATACGGACGCCACTTTCCTATCGGTAAATTCAGCAACTTTACCGACCCGTGACCGTGGCGACGCGCGCGCGGCCAGCGTGGGGCGCCGGCCGTTTCACGCCGGTCGTTTAATTCAGCGGCACGTTTTTCAAGTGATGCGAGCGTACCACTTCTTTCATGGCCGCCTGCAAATCGCTGCGTAATTGTTCCGGCAATTTGCCAAAGAAGTCTTCATCGTTCTGGTCCGCCAGGCGCGCCAATACCGGTACCAGTTCCTGGCCTTCGCTGGTCAGGTCGATCGAATGCTGGCGGCGGTCAGCCAGCAGGATGGCCTTGCTGACCAGGCCCTTGCTTTCGAGGCGGTCGATCAATTTCGAGACCGCGCCCTTGCTCATGCCTGCCACTTGCGCCAGCACGCTGGGGGAAGTGCAGCCGAGGCGGTACATTTCGCGCAGCACCACCCATTCGGAAACGGTGACGCCATTGGCTTCGGCTTTTTTCTGGAAGCCTTGCGACACGTGGTTGGACACGAAACGCAGCCAGTAGCCCAAATGGGATTCCAGTTCGCTGACCGGGTTTCCGCTTGGATCCTGATACGAATCCTCGGACATCTCGGCGCGGGTCGGGAACGGCAATCTTACGGTATTAAAGTTGGTGCTCATTTTTCTTCCTTCACTAAACAGCACGCTAGGCATGGTTGGGGCCTGGACGTGCTTGCCATCAGTACATTGATTGGGGACATTCTGGCGACGTGATTTCTACATATTGGTTTCCGAGAAAACCAAAGTCAAGGGTCGGTTGAATTGCAGATTTCACGCGATACAAATACTCAATAACATTTTACTAAATTCATGGAATAAAATACTTGCCACTGCTAATAAGACAATATATCGCAGCGGATAGCAAGATAAAAATATTAATCATGTTGTATCAATAATAACATATAATATTGTGTAAGCACAGAACTATTTCATTTTCACGTAGGGATATTGCTTATTGGATATAGTAATTTGCCTGCAACAACGCGTATTTCGGCGAAATAGCCGGGTGTACAGAATGAAGATATGTTGTACATGCCGATTTTTTTCATGCGAACGATACTAGAAAAAACATTGTTATTTGTTGTGAAAAAACGTCATATTACCTGAAAAATATTCATGAACAAGCATTGCGGGACGCAGCGAGGTTTTTTCCCGCATCCCGATTTTGTCTGCAGAGTTGATTTATTTGAGCATGATCGATGTCATCCTTCATGAATAATTTTCACGTCGGTGATGTAATTGGTGCGAATGATTTATTCGTTGCGTTGCTGAGTTGGTAACGATTACATTTGCTGGCGCGTCATCGTTTGGTAACGATTACATTGAATGAGGTGGCTCAGTTGGCGATGATGACGTTTACTTGCGCGTCGCGCAGTACCTGGGCAAACAGGTCCGGTGGCGGCGCGTCGGTAAACAGCCGGTCGATCTGGCGCAGGTCGGCCATCCGCACCAGCGCCTTGCGGCCGAATTTATCGCGGTCGGCGACCAGCCAGACTTCACGCGATTGTTCGATGATCGCTTGCGCCACCTTCACTTCGCGCGCGTCGAAGTCGCGCAGGCTGCCGTCTTCATCGATGCTGGAAATGCCGATGATGCCGATGTCGACCTTGAACTGGCGGATAAAGTCGATGGTCGCCTCGCCGACGATGCCGCGGTCGCGCCCGCGCACCACGCCGCCGGCGACGATCACTTCGCAGGCCGGATTGTCGGCCAGGATCGCCGCCACATTCAAATTATTGGTCACCACATGCAAGCCCTGGTGACGCGCCAGCGCCCGCGCCACCTCTTCGGTGGTGGTGCCGATATTAATCAATAAGGAACATCCATGCGGTACATGGCTGGCCACCGCGCTGGCGATGCGCCGCTTGGCGCCGCTGTTCATGGTCTGGCGCTGGCTGTAATCGATGTTCTCCACCGATGACGGCAAGCCGACGCCGCCGTGATAGCGCGCCAGCAGCTTCGCTTGTTCCATATGCTTCACATCGCGGCGCACGGTTTGCGGCGTCACGCCCAGTTGCTGGGCCAGTTCCTCGACCGACATGGTGACTTGCGAACGTACAACTTCCAGCAGCCGGCGCTGGCGCGGATTAAGTATCATAAAATTATCTTTTTCATTGAATCACACTAAAACGAAAACAAACGAACAAATTATGGCAAGATTTTGTTGCTAATGCTTCGTATTTTGTCGTATCTTATACCTCGTATCTTAACCAGCATGGCGCGGCTTGCATAGCATCCGGCGCGCGCCACGGCGATTTGCGTTCAACGAAAGTTCGGGAATCTGATGGCGACCACGCGGCACACGATCGATTGCGACATCCTGGTGGTAGGCGGCGGCATCAATGGCGCCGGCATCGCGCGCGACGCCGCCGGACGCGGCTTGTCGGTGGTGCTGTGCGAAAAGGACGACCTGGCTTCGCACACCTCGTCGGCGTCGACCAAGCTGATACATGGCGGCTTGCGCTACCTGGAATATTACGAATTCAGCCTGGTGCGCAAGGCGCTGATCGAACGCGAAGTGCTGCTGCGTTCGGCGCCGCACATTATGTGGCCGCTGCGTTTCGTGATGCCGCACGCCAAGGGGCAACGCCCTGCGCTGCTGATACGGGCCGGCCTGTTCCTCTATGATTTCCTCGCCAGGCGCGAATTGCTGCCCGCGTCCAGCGCTGTCAACCTGCGCTCGCATAGCGCCGGCAAACCGTTAAAACCCGCCTTCACGCGCGGCTTCGTCTATTCCGACGGCTGGGTCGACGATGCCCGCCTGGTGGTCTTGAACGCGATGGATGCGGCCGAAAAGGGCGCCGTCATCCTGACCCGCACCCGCTGCGCCGCGGTGCACAAGCAGCCGGACGGCTGGCTGGCCACCTTGCAGGGCGCCGATGGGAGCGAGATCCCGGTCAAGGCGCGTTGCCTGGTCAACGCCAGCGGGCCGTGGACCGCCGAATTCCTGCAACAAACCGCGCCCGAGGCGGATGGCAAGCATTTGCGCCTGATCAAGGGCAGCCATATTGTCGTTAAGAAATTGTTCGACCATGAGCACGCCTATATTTTCCAGCATCCGGATGGCCGGATCGTGTTTGCGATTCCGTACGAACAAGACTTCACGCTGATCGGCACCACCGATCTCGATTATCGGGGCGATAAAAATAAAGTCGCGATCAGCGATGAAGAAATTGCCTACTTGTGTGAATTATCGAGTTATTATTTCAGCAAGCCAATAAAACCGGCCGATGTGGTGTGGACCTATTCGGGTGTGCGGCCACTGGTGGAAGACGCGGCGGCCGACGCCAAAGCCGTCACGCGCGATTACCGTTTTGAGCTGGATCAAGATGGTCCCGCTTTGTTGAGTATTTTTGGCGGCAAGATCACGACCTTCCGCAAGCTGGCGGAAGAAGCGGTGGACTTGATCGTGCCGCTGCTGGACCGGCGGCAGGGCGCTTGGACGGCAAACGCCTGTTTGCCGGGCGGCGACCTGTTTGGCGGCCTGCCGCAAAACCGTTCTGTGCTGGAATTCTCCCAGTTCGTGCACGATTTGCAGCGCCAATATGCATGGCTGGCGCCGAAAGTAGTGGCGCGTTATGCGCGGGCTTACGGCACGCGCATCCATGTGTTGCTGCATGGCTGCACGCGGCTGGCCGACCTGGGGACGGAAATCGCAGCGGGCTTGTATGCGGCTGAGGTGAGGTATTTGCGCAAGTTCGAATGGGCGGCCAGCGCCGCGGATATTTTGTGGCGCCGTTCCAAGCTGGGTTTGCATTTGCCGCCCGATACCGAGGCCAGGCTGGATGCGTGGCTGGCACAGGATCAGTTGATATCGCAGTCAATATCGCAGTAAAAACAGTAGTCTGCAAGACGATCGCGCTCCAATCATGAGAGCGCGGCGACAGAAATAACAAGGAGAAGCAAGTGCAACTTGTACTGGACAACATCAGCAAGAAGTATGGTGCTGAGTATCATTTGTACCCGATGTCGCTGCAACTGGTGCCGGGCGCGATCAATGTCTTGCTGGGCACGACCAAGGCGGGTAAAACCACCTTGATGCGTGTCATGGCGGGCCTCGATAAACCGAGCGCCGGCAAGGTGCTGGTCGATGGCGTGGACGTGACCGGCATGTCGGTCAGCAAGCGCAACCTGGCCATGGTGTACCAGCAATTCATCAATTATCCCGCCTTCACGGTATTCGACAATATCGCGTCGCCGCTGCGCTTGCGCAAGGTGCCGGAAGCGCAGATACGCATGCGTGTGCTGGACCTGGCGGAGCGGCTGCACATCACGCCGTATTTGCAGCGCACGCCCGGCGAATTATCGGGCGGCCAGCAACAGCGCACGGCGCTGGGCCGCGCGCTGATCAAGGATGCCGAACTGTTGCTGCTGGATGAACCGCTGGTCAACCTCGACTATAAATTGCGCGAGGAATTGCGGCGCGAATTGAGCGAACTGTTTTCGGACGGCAAAACTACCGTGGTCTATGCCACCACCGAGCCGCTGGAAGCGCTGCAACTGGGCGGCCACGTGTCGGTGCTGCACGAAGGGCGCTTGCTGCAACAGGGCCGCACGCTGGAAGTGTTCAACGCGCCCAACTCGATCCAGGTGGCGCGCACCTTCAGCGACCCGCCGATCAACCTGATGCCGGGCAAGCTCGATGCCGAGGGCCTGGTGCGCCTCGGCGCCGACTTGCGGATCCAGCTCAATCCGGCCCAGCGCCAGGCCGCGTCGCAGCATGCCGAAGTGATATTGGGCTTGCGCGCCCACAGCCTGCACCTGGCGCCGTTGTCGGCCGGCGCTATCGCGATCGGCACCGTGGTCGACCTGGCTGAAATCAGCGGTTCCGAAACCTATGTGCATGCGCATCGCGGGACGATTGCGCTGGTCGCGCAATTGAACGGCGTCAACAACATGGAGATCGGCTCCAGCTGCAGCATGTATTGCCAGCCGGACGCCTTGTTCATTTTCAGCCCCGATGGACGCCTGCTGTTCGCGCCATCGCTGTCCACCGGAGCATAGCCATGGCCCGCATAGAATTGATCGACCTGGCGCATGCCTATAAACCGAACCCGTCGGCTCCCGGCGATTACGCGCTGCGGCCGATGACCAAGACCTGGGACGATGGCGGCGCGTATGCGCTGCTGGGACCGTCCGGCTGCGGCAAGACCACCTTGCTGAACATTATTTCCGGCCTGGTCAAACCGTCGCATGGCCGCGTCTTGTTCGACGGCAAGGACGTGACGCTATTGCCGACCGAGGCGCGCAATATCGCGCAAGTGTTCCAGTTCCCGGTGATTTACGACACGATGACGGTGTACGACAACCTGGCGTTTCCGTTGCGCAATCGCGGCTGGAAAGAAGCGGCTACCCGCAAGCGCGTCGAACAGGTGGCGCAAATGCTGGAGTTGGCGGGCGACTTGAAACACCGCGCCAGCGGCTTGTCGGTCGACGCCAAGCAAAAGATTTCGCTGGGCCGCGGCCTGGTGCGTCCGGACGTGGCGGCGGTGCTGTTCGATGAACCGCTGACGGTGATCGACCCGCACTTGAAATGGCTGTTGCGCCGCAAATTAAAGGAAATCCATCACGAACTGAAACTGTCGCTGATTTACGTGACGCATGACCAGGTCGAGGCGCTGACCTTCGCCGACCAGGTGGTGGTCATGACGCAGGGCGAAGTGGTGCAGACCGGCAGCGCCCAGGCGTTGTTCGAGGAACCGGAACACACTTTTGTCGCCTATTTTATTGGTAACCCCGGCATGAATTTGCTCGACTGCAAAGTCAAGGACGGACTGGCGCTGGTCGCCGGCCACGGCTTGCCCTTGTCGGACATCGCCAAGGCGGCGCTGAGTCATGCACAAGGCAAGGTCACGCTCGGCATCCGGCCGGAATTCGTCGAATGCGTCACGGCACAGCAGGCCGATGCCTTGCCGGCCACGGTCTCGCTGGTGCGCAATATGGGCACCCATTTCCTCGCTGAATTCACGCTGGGCAGCCATGCCATCGCCGCCAAGTTGCGCCAGTTCGATGCGGCGCCGGGCCAGCAAGTGTGGCTGCGCTTCCCGCAACAGCGCACTTTGTTCTACGTCAACGAAAAACGGGTGGCCTGATGAAAACCTATAATAACCGCGCCTGGCTCCTGATTCTGCCGGTCATCATTTGCGTGGCATTTTCGGCGATCTTGCCGCTGATGACAGTCGTAAATTATTCCGTGCAAGATATTTTGAGTCCGACCCAGAAAGTGTTTGTCGGCACCGAATGGTTCCGCATGGTGATGCAGGACAGCGACTTGCACGGCGCGTTGACGCGCCAGCTGATTTTTTCGCTGTCGGTGCTGGTGATCCAGATTCCGCTCGGCATCCTGATTGCGCTGTGCATGCCGGCCGATGGCTGGAAGGCGTCGCTGGCGCTGGTCCTGATCGCGCTGCCGCTGTTGATTCCCTGGAACGTGGTCGGCACCATCTGGCAGATTTTCGGCCGTGGCGATATCGGTTTGATGGGTTACAGCCTGAATCAGCTGGGCGTCGATTACAACTATAGCGGCAATGCGCTCGATGCGTGGCTGACCGTGTTGCTGATGGATATCTGGCACTGGACGCCGCTGGTGGCGCTGCTGTGCTATGCCGGCCTGCGCGCGATTCCCGACGCGTATTACCAGGCGGCGCGCATCGATGGCGCGTCGCGTTTCGCGGTGTTCCGCTACATCCAGTTGCCGAAGATGCGCAATGTGCTGATGATCGCCGTCTTGCTGCGCTTCATGGACAGTTTCATGATCTACACGGAACCGTTCGTGCTGACCGGCGGTGGACCGGGCAATGCCACCACTTTCCTGTCGCAATACCTGACCCAGAAAGCGGTCGGCCAATTCGACCTGGGGCCGGCGTCGGCGTTTTCGCTGATTTATTTCCTGATCATTTTGCTGTTCTGTTTCGTCCTGTATACGTGGATGCAGCGGGTCGGCACCGGAGACCAAAAATGATGCATAAACGAGTCACCGGTCCGCTGCTGCTCATGTTCCTGCTGCTGTCGCTGCTGCCGATTTACTGGATGCTGAACATGTCGCTCAAAACCAACGAGGAAATCGTTGGCGCACTGAGCTTGTGGCCGGCCCATGTGACGTTCGACAATTACAAGACCATCTTCACCGATACGTCCTGGTATAGCGGTTACATCAATTCGATGATTTACGTCGCCATGAACATGGTGTTTTCGGTGGCGGTAGCGTTGCCGGCGGCTTACGCTTTTTCGCGTTATTCCTTTATCGGCGACAAGCATTTGTTCTTTTGGTTATTGACCAACCGCATGACGCCGCCAGCTGTGTTCCTGCTGCCATTCTTCCAGCTGTATTCGACGGTCGGGCTGATGGATACCCATCTGGCGGTGGCGCTGGCGCACATGGTGTTCAACGTGCCGCTGGCGGTATGGATACTGGAAGGCTTCATGTCGGGCGTGCCGAAGGAAATCGATGAAACCGCGTACATCGACGGTTACAGTTTTCCGCGCTTTTTTATCAAGATTTTCTTGCCGATGATTAAATCCGGCATTGGCGTGACGGCATTCTTTTGCTTTATGTTCAGCTGGGTCGAATTACTGCTGGCGCGCACCTTGACGTCGGTCAACGCCAAGCCGATCGCGGCGACGATGACGCGCACCGTGTCGGCGGCCGGCATGGATTGGGGCGTGCTGGCGGCGGCCGGGGTGTTGACCATCGTGCCGGGCGCGCTGGTGATCTGGTTTGTACGGCATTACATCGCCAAGGGTTTTGCGATGGGGAGGGTGTAATCATGGAAAGTACCGAAAGCCTGTTCGCGTGGATGGCGTGGACCCAGCCGGTGGCGATTTTCTTTGCCGCGATTGGGGTGATGCTGGTCGGCATGACGGTGTGGCAAATCAAGTCGCCCAGCATCGAGCGCAAGGGATTCCTGCCGATCCCGACCACCCGTGGCGACCGTTTATTCATCGGCTTGTTGACGGCGGCGTATGTCAACCTGGCCTGGGCCGGCTTGACTGAGATGCAGCAAGCAATCGGCGCCGGCATCAGTTTTGTGGTGTTGTTAGTGGTGATGCGTTGGGGTTGACTGTTGCAAGTTTGTTGCAGGTTGTTGGTCCTGGCTGAGGCTAGCCAGGGGAAAAATATAACAAGGAGATTAACGATGAAATTGAAGTTCACCGCGCTCGCGGCGGCGGCCATGCTGCTGTCCAACCCGGCCTTCGCCGATACCAAGGCGGCGCAAACCTGGGTCGACAAGGAATTCCAGCCATCCAGCCTGAGCAAGAAACAGCAGATGGAAGAAATGAAATGGTTTATCGACGCCGCTGAAAAGCTGAAGAAAAAAGGCATCAAGGAAATCAGCGTCGTGTCGGAAACCATCGATACCCACGTTTACGAATCGAAAACGCTGGCCAAGGCGTTTGAAGAAATCACCGGCATCAAGGTGCGCCACGACATCATCCAGGAAGGTGACGTCGTTGAAAAACTGCAAACCTCCATGCAGTCGGGCAAAAGTATCTACGATGGCTGGGTCTCCGATTCCGACTTGATCGGCACCCATTACCGCTATGGCGCGGTGGAACCGTTGTCCGACTACATGAATGCGGCCGGCAAGGAATACACCAATCCGGGCCTGGACCTGAAGGATTTCATCGGCATCAGTTTTACTACCGCACCGGACGGCAAAGTCTACCAGTTGCCCGACCAGCAATTCGCCAACCTGTACTGGTTCCGCGCCGACTGGTTTGCGCGCAAGGATCTGCAAGAAAAATTCAAGGCCAAATACGGCTACGAGCTGGGCGTGCCGCAAAACTGGTCGGCCTATGAAGACATCGCCGCGTTCTTCACCAACGACGTCAAGGAACTGGACGGCAAGAAAGTGTATGGCCACATGGATTACGGCAAGAAAGATCCATCGCTGGGCTGGCGCTTCACCGATGCGTGGCTGTCGATGGCTGGCGCGGCCGACAAGGGCATCCCGAACGGCTTGCCGATCGATGAATGGGGCATCCGCGTCGCGGCCGACAAATGCACGCCGGTCGGTGCCTCGATGGCGCGCGGCGGCGCCACCAATTCGCCGGCCGCCGTGTTTGCGCTGACCAAATACATCGACTGGATGAAAAAATACGCGCCGCCATCGGCCAACGGCATGAATTTCTCCGAATCCGGCCCGGTGCCGGCGCAGGGCGAAATCGCGCAGCAAATCTTCTGGTACACCGCCTTTACTGCCGGCATGACCAAGCCGGGCTTGCCGGTGGTGAACAAGGATGGCTCGCCGAAATGGCGCATGGCGCCGTCGCCGCACGGCCCTTACTGGAAAGACGGCATGCAGAACGGCTACCAGGACGTCGGTTCCTGGTTCCTGTTCAAGTCCACGCCGGACGACCGCAAGGCAGCCGCCTGGCTGTACGCGCAATTCGTCACGTCGAAAACCGTATCGTTGAAGAAATCGATCGTCGGCCTGACCTTCATCCGCGATTCCGATATCCGCCACGATTATTTCACCAAGCATGCGGCGCAATACGGCGGCTTGATCGAGTTTTACCGCAGCCCGGCGCGGGTGGCGTGGACCCCGACCGGCAACAACGTGCCGGATTATCCGAAACTGGCGCAACTGTGGTGGAAAAACGTGGCCACCGCCATCACCGGCGAAAAAACGCCGCAAGCCGCGATGGATAACCTGGCCGATGAAATGGACCAGGTCATGGCCCGCCTGGAACGCGCCGGCATGAAAGCCTGTGCGCCGAAGCTGAATCCGAAAGGCGATCCGAATAAATACCTGTCGGATACGGCTGCGCCATGGAAAAAGCTGGCCAATGAAAAACCGAAAGGCGAAACTATTTCCTACGACAAACTGTTGCAGGCATGGAAAGAAGGCCGCGTGCGTTAAGCCGCGCCTGGGCTCATTCGGCCTACGCCGCATCGGGCCGTGTCGTTGATTTGTTAAACTAGCTTGAAAGGAAGGGCGCAGCCGCGTCCTTCCTGATACCACGTCGTACAGAATAATGAGCAAATACATACTTTCCCTGGATCAAGGGACGACCAGTTCGCGCGCCATCCTGTTCGACCATGCGGGCCGGCCGCATGCCTGTGCGCAGCAGGAATTCCGCCAATTGTTTCCGCAACCGGGCTGGGTCGAACACGACGCCAATGAAATCTGGGCCTCGCAAATCGGCGTGGTGCGGCAAGTGATGCGCGAAAACAGCGTCAGCGGCGCCGACATCGTGGCGATCGGCATCACCAACCAGCGCGAAACCACGGTATTGTGGGACCGCAAAACGGGCGAACCGGTGGCCAACGCGATTGTCTGGCAAGACCGGCGTAACGCCGCGTTTTGCGAACAACTGCAAGAACAGGGCAAGGCACCGTTGTTCCAGCAAAAGACCGGATTGGTGCTGGACGCCTATTTTTCGGCCACCAAACTGAAATGGCTGCTCGACAATGTGCCGGGCGCGCGCCAGCGGGCCGAGCGCGGCGAACTGGCGTTTGGCACCGTCGATACCTGGCTGATCTACAAAATGAGCGGCAGCCATATCACCGACACCAGCAATGCATCGCGCACCATGCTATTTAATATCCACACCTTGCAGTGGGACGAGGAATTGCTGGCGCTGCTGGATATTCCCGCATCGCTGCTGCCGGCCATCGTCCCGAGCAGCGGTATCGCCGCCCGTACGCATGCCGACTTGCTGGGCAGGCCGCTGCCGATCGCCGGCATCGCCGGCGACCAGCAAGCCGCGACGTTCGGCCAGGCTTGCTTAAAACCTGGCATGGCGAAGAATACTTACGGCACCGGCTGCTTCATGCTGATGAATGTCGGCCAGCAAGCCATCGCATCGGAAAACCGCCTATTGATGACGGTCGGCTGGACGCTGGGTGCAGGCAGCAAGGCGAGTACCGATTATTTATTGGAAGGCAGCGCCTTTGTCGCCGGCGCGGCGGTGCAATGGATGCGCGACGGGCTAGGCATCATCCGCGACTCGTCCGAAGTCGAAGCGCTGGCCACCAGCGTCCCCGATAGCGGCGGACTGGTGTTCGTGCCGGCGTTCGCCGGATTGGGCGCGCCGTACTGGGACCCGTATGCGCGCGGCACCCTGATCGGCATCACGCGCGGCACCAGCAAGGCGCACATCGCCCGCGCCGCGCTGGAAGGGGTGGCTTATCAAAATGTCGACGTGCTGAGCGCGATGCAAAAGGACGCCGCGATTCCATTGACGGAATTGCGGGTCGATGGCGGCGGGGCGCGCAACGACATGATGATGCAATTCCAGGCCGACATACTGGACGTGCCGGTGGTGCGCCCGGTGGTCACCGAAACCACGGCGCTGGGCGCGGCCTACCTGGCCGGACTGGCGCTCGGTTTCTGGTCGTCGCTGGAAGAAATCGCCGGGCAATGGCAGATGGCGCGCCGTTTCGAACCGAAGATGGCGGCCGACGAGCGCTTGAGCCGGCTGCACAAATGGCAGCGGGCGGTGGACCGGTCGCGCGACTGGAGCGAGTGAGCTTGAGAAACGCGTCTTACACCTTCTTGACAAACTCCGTCTTCAAGCTCATCGAACCGAAGCCGTCGATCTTGCAGTCGATATCGTGGTCGCTGTCGACCAGGCGGATATTCTTGACCTTGGTGCCCATCTTGACGACGCCGCCGCCGCCTTTCAATTTCAAGTCCTTGATGACGCTGACGGTATCGCCGTCTTGCAGCAGGTTGCCGGCCGCATCGCGGTAGACCCTGGCGCCTTCTTCGGCTGGCGCGGCGGCTTGGGCACTCCATTCATGGGCGCATTCCGGGCAGACGTACTGGACCCCGTCTTCATACGTGAATTCGGACTGGCATTGCGGGCATGGAGGTAAAGTACTCATGGTATGGTCCTGTGCGGCAGGGCGGCGGCCCTGAAAAAAGGACGCAGTATACCGCCTGTGATAAGCAAGGCCAGCCATTTTGTCAATTCGCGCATGGCGGGCCAGCACGCTGACAACCGTTGTGTTCATCGAGATCGATGGAGTTGCGGCCAAATCGCCTGCTTCAATGACTCGGTTCATGAATCCGGTACTTCCTGACCACTCCCGCCGGGTCGAACATCACCGCCACTTCGCGCGTGCGTTGCGGCATCATCAGCACCGATGCGCTGAAAGTCGGCAGCAGGCGCGCCATCGGGCCGCTCTTGATCTGGTTTTTGTAGACCCATACTTCATACCCCGGGTCCAGGCTCAGCACGGTGGCGTTGCCCAGCGCCGCGTCGAGGTCGCCGCGGGTGGTCTTGCCGACGGTGATGCTGCCATAGATGGCTTCGCTGCGCGGCGCCTGGTTGACCTGGTATTCGGTGGCCAGGCATTGCGCCACGGCGAAAATCGCCAGGCAGCTCAAGGTAACTTTGATCAGGGCATGCATATTGTTCTCCGCTATACGCTATCGATGCGGTTGGCATCGCAATCTTTCACGGAGTGTCGCCATTTTCCAGCCTTGCTGCCACCACATTGAGTAAAGGCGCATTTGATGACCTGTATGGTACTGTCAGACGCTACCTTTTGCCGCGTGCTTACTGTAACACCTCGGTCGATACCGCCAGTGTTTCCTTGATTTCTTCCATCACCACATAACTTTTCGACTGGGCCGCGCCAGGCAGTTGCAGCAGCATGTCGCCCAGCAGCTTGCGGTACTCGGCCATTTCATGGATGCGCGCCTTGATCAGGTAGTCGAAGTCGCCCGATACCAGGTGGCATTCCTGTACTTCTGGAATTTGCAACACTTCGCGGCGGAATTGTTCGAACGCCGACGCCGATTTCTGGTTCAGCGTGATTTCGACGAAGACCAGCAATTTGGCGCCCAGCGACGCCGGATTGACCTTGGCGTGGTAGCCGGTGATGACGCCGTCGCGCTCCATCCGCTTGACCCGTTCGATGCAGGGCGTGATCGATAAACCGACTTGTTCGCCCAGGTCTTTCATCGATATGCGTCCGTCTTGTTGCAGGATGCGCAGGATGTGGCGGTCAAGCTTGTCCAGTCCGCGGGCTGATTCTCTATGGATTCTCATGATTTATTGCTGAAATTCTCAATTTATACGTGAACAATTACTAGGATGTTCGCAATATCATAGCGGTAAATCTGGCAATCTGGCCGAAAATTCAGCGAGGAAATTATGCGTATCGTCATTCTGGGTAGCGGCGTCATTGGCGTCACCAGTGCTTATTATCTGGCCAAGGCAGGGCACGAGGTGACCGTCATCGACCGCCAGCCCGGTCCGGCACAGGAAACCAGCTTTGCCAATGCGGGGCAAATCTCGCCCGGCTACGCTTCGCCATGGGCCGCGCCCGGCATCCCGCTCAAAGCCATGAAATGGATGTTGCAAAAGCACGCGCCGCTGTCGATCACGCCGGATGGCACGCTGTTCCAGCTGCAATGGATGTGGCAAATGCTGCAGAATTGCTCGCCTGAACGCTACGCCATCAACAAGGAACGCATGGTGCGCCTGGCCGAATACAGCCGCGACTGCTTCAAGGTGCTGCGCGCCGAAGCGGGCATCACGTATGAGGGCCGCCAGCAAGGCACGATGCAATTGTTCCGCACTGAAAAACAGTTTGCCGACGCGGCCAAGGATATCGAAGTCTTGAAAGAGACGGGCGTGCCTTATGAATTGCTGACCCGCGATCAATTGTCGGCCGCCGAACCGGCGCTGGAAGCGGTCAAGAATAAACTGGTCGGCAGCTTGCGCTTGCCGAACGATGAAACCGGCGATTGCCAATTGTTCACCACCCGCCTGGCCGAGATGGCGGTGGCGCTGGGCGTCACGTTCCGTTATGGCGTCAGCATCGATCATTTGCTGACCGAGGGCGATGAGATTGTCGGCGTGCAATGCGGCAATGAAGTGATCAAGGCCGACAACTATGTGGTCGCGCTGGGTTCGTATTCGACCGCGTTGCTGAAATCGGTGGTCGGGATTCCCGTGTATCCGCTGAAAGGTTATTCGATTACCGTGCCGATCGTCGAGGCAGACAAAGCGCCGGCCTCGACCATCCTGGATGAAACCTACAAGATCGCCGTGACCCGTTTCGACGACCGCATCCGCGCTGGCGGCATGGCGGAAATCGCCGGCTTCAACACCAAACTGAACCCGCGCCGCCGGGCCACGCTGGAAATGGTCGTCAACGATCTGTTCCCGGGCGCCGGCGACACCGCCAAGGCCAGTTTCTGGACCGGCTTGCGTCCGATGACGCCGGACGGCACGCCTGTCGTCGGCCGCACGCCGCTGCGCAACCTGTTCCTGAATACCGGTCACGGCACGCTGGGCTGGACCATGTCTTGCGGTTCGGCACAATTGCTGGCCGACTTGATTTCGGCCCGCAAGCCGGCGATCCTGGCCGACGACCTGTCGGTCAGCCGTTACAGCAAGGCCCAGGGCGGTGCGCGCCTGAATTATGCGGGTGCTTGAGTTGCTCTCTAACCTGGAGGCGAGCATGCCGCCGAAGAACCGCAGCGGTGCGATCCTGACGGTCGACCTGGATGCGATCCGCGCCAATTACCGCTTGCTGCGCCAGCGCGCCCAGCCGGCCACGTGTTCGGCGGTGCTCAAATCGGACGCTTACGGCCTGGGCGCGGCGCCGATCGCGGCCGTCCTGTACGACGAAGGTTGCCGGCATTTCTTTGTGGCCCACCTGGACGAGGGCATCACCTTGCGCCAGTCGCTGGCGCCGGATGCGGCGATTTTCGTCTTGCATGGGCCGCCAGTCGATACCGAGGCGGAGTTTATTGCCAGCCAATTGATACCGGTACTCAACAGCACCCAGCAAGTGGCGGGCTGGTCCGCCCATGCCGCGTTGCTGGGCCGCAGCTTGCCGGCGATTGTGCAAGTCGATAGCGGCATGTCGCGCATGGGCTTGTCGCCGGCTGAAGTCGATGCGTGGCTGGAAGATCCGCACTTCCTCGACGGCATCGAGTTGCAATACCTGATGAGCCACCTGGCCTGCGCCGACGAGCGCGACAATCCGATGAATGCCATGCAGCTGGAACGCTTCCAGGCGATCCGCGCGCGCTTGCCGGCATGCCCGGCCAGCCTGGCCAATTCCTCGGGCATTTTCCTGTCCGGCGCCTACCATTTCGACCTGGTGCGTCCGGGCGCGGCGCTGTACGGCATCGCGCCGCACAGGGATGCGGCCAATCCGATGGCGCCGGTGGTGCGCCTGCAAGGCAAGGTGGTGCAAACCCGCACCATCGAGCGTGGCGACCATGTCGGCTACAGCCTGCGTTATACCGCCAGCGAGACGCGGCAGGTGGCGACCGTGTCGGTCGGCTACGCCGACGGCTGGCTGCGCAGCATGAGCAATCACGGCGTCGCCATCGTCGATGGCGTGCGGGTGCCGCAGATCGGCACCATTTCGATGGATACGATTACCCTCGACGTCAGCGCGATCCCGCGCGAGCGGGTGCTGCCGGGCAGCCTGGTCGACCTGATTTGCGCCGAACACCCGGTCGATGCGGTGGCCGGGCTGGCCAATACCATCGGTTATGAAGTGCTGACCAATCTTGGGTCGCGTTTTTACCGCGAATATACCGGTGCGGCAGCCGGTTAAAGGCTGGGTGTATCGTGCCGTCCCCGGTCGTGGTTGTGTGTCAATATAGGGTCCAGGCGTTATATTACCTTCAACCATCACCGGGGATCTTCATGAGCCAATATCAAATCGCAGTCGTGGTCGGCAGCCTTCGCAAGGATTCGTTCAATCGCAAGCTGGCGCTGGCCGTCGCCAGGCTGGCGCCGCCGGAATTTTCATTCAAGCATATCGAGATCGGCGACCTGCCGCTGTATGACCAGGATGCCGATGGCCACCCGTCGGACCAGGTGCTGCGCCTGAAGTCCGATATCAGTTCGTCGCAAGCCTTGTTGTTTCTCACCCCTGAATACAACCGCTCGATCCCTGGCGTGCTGAAAAATGCGCTGGACCAGGGCTCGCGGCCTTACGGCCAGAGCGCATGGGGCGGCAAGCCGGCCGGCGTGCTGGGCGTTTCGGTCGGCACCGCCGGCACGTCGATGGCGCAGCAGCATTTGCGCAATATCCTGGCCTACCTGGATGTGCCGACGCTGGGCCAGCCGGAAATGTTTATCCAGGCCAAGGACGGTTTGTTCGATGCGGACGGTAATATCGGCGCGGCCAGCCTGGGCTTTTTCCAGGGCTGGATGAAGCAGTATGTGAGCTGGGTGCAAAAGCACGCGATCCCCGCCTGATCGCCGTAATCCTGCGGCGCGAGGCGCCTGCCTTGCGCTGCTACTAAAATAACATTTCTTTCCTATATAGAGTACTTGCATTCTAGATATAATGCCTCTTTCTCCTGCGGGAGTTGCGGACGGCCCTATATCGATGTGGAATCACCCTGTCTTGCGCATGAATTTGCGCCGCCTGATTTTATTGGTGGCCTTTGTCAGCGCCTTCCTTTCTCTTGCCAACAGTTTCTATGCCAGCTATCGGGTCCAGCGCCAGCTATTGATCAATAGCACGCTGGAAGCCAATCACGCGTATGCGGAAAAGTTGGCCAACAGTACGGAAGACTTCTTGCAGGCAGCGCTACAGCAATTGGCGTATAGCGCCGAGATACTGGGCGGCAAGTTCGGCGATCAACAGTTGCTGCAATCGGAAGTGTCCCGGCTGCGGCTGCAAACCCATAGTTTTAATTCCGTGCTGGTGGTCGATGTAACGGGCCTGGTGCGTGCCGTATCGCCGGAAACGCTGGAAATCAAGGATCGCCAACTGAATTCGGCCGGCGCCATCGAAGCGCTGCGCGAGCGCCGTCCGCTGGTCAGCAAGCCGTATGTGTCGGCGGTCGGCAACCTGGTGATTTTCATTTCCCATCCGGTGGTCGATGGCAAGGGCAACTACCTCGGTTATGTCGGCGGCACGATTTACCTGAAACAGAAAAGCAGTTTGTCGCGCTTGCTGGGCGAACATTACTACCGCGACGGTTCTTATCTGTACGTGGTCGACCAGAGCCGGCGCCTGCTGTACCACCCTGATCCTGCCAGGCTCGGCAAGGTGACCGGGCCGAATGCGGTGATCGACGCGATTGTCCGCGGCGAGGGCGGCAGCCAGCGGCTGTTCAATAGCCAGGGCGTGGACATGCTGGCCGGCTACGCCGTGCTGCCGCTGACGGGATGGGGCATCGTGGCCCAGCGGCCGGCCTCGATCACGCTGGAGCCGTTGAATGAGTTGATGCTGGATGTGTTGCATAATTCCTTGCCGATCGCCTTGCTGACCTTGCTGTTCATCTGGTGGCTGGCGCGCCTGATTTCGCGGCCGCTGGGACAACTGGCGGAAGGCGCCAGCCGGATGGATGTGGCCGCCACGTCGGAACATATCCAGGCGATCCGTTCCTGGTATTTCGAAGCGGCGCAAATCAAGCGCGCCATGCTGGCCGGCCTTGCCTTGTTGCATCAAAAGATCGGCAAGCTCAACGTCGATGTGCAAACCGATCCGATGACGGGTTTGAATAACCGGCGCGGCATGGATTCCGCGCTGGAAACCTGGCAAGCGGAACGGCGCGGTTTTTCTATCGTGGCGCTGGATATCGACCGCTTCAAGCAAATCAACGATACGCTGGGGCATGACGCCGGCGATATGGTGATCAAGCACCTGGCGCTGCTGATGCGGACTTGTTCGCGCGATGCGGATGTGCTGTGCCGCAATGGCGGCGATGAATTCCTGATGCTGTTGCCGGATACGCCGCTGGACGCCGCGTTGCGGGTCGCCGAACGCCTGCGCCTGCGGGTCGAGGAATCGGTGTTGCCGGGCATAGGCGACGTGACGATTTCACTCGGTGCCGCGGCCGCGCCGCCGCTGGTGTGCGACCCGCAGCGGGTGCTGAAGGCGGCCGACGCGGCGCTGTACGACGCCAAGCAGCAAGGACGCAACCGGGTCGCCGCCGCGCCGCCAGCTGTCTAAGCGCATTTCAGTCATATGTATTTGCAACAAAAAGCTGCGGGAACGCGGCTTTTCCGCATTTTTTTTCGTGTATGTTCGAGCGTGCAAGAGAGGTGAGCGGGCCGGGCAATCTGATCCGGTTTTTTCTCTCGAATCTGAGTCTGTTATGTTTTCTCTCGCCAGCCTACAGTGTGACCATCAAGGAATACACCTTACCGGGAAGGGCATCATGTTGGGACTTACCGCACTGGAACTGGCACGTATCCAGTTTGGCTTCACCATTTCATTTCATATTATTTTTCCGGCGATCACGATCGGCCTGGCCAGCTACCTGACGGTGCTGGAAGCGTCCTGGCTGCGCACGCGCCAGCAGGTGTACCGCGACCTGTACCACTTCTGGTCGAAAATCTTCGCCGTCAATTTCGGCATGGGCGTGGTGTCCGGCCTGGTGATGGCTTACCAGTTCGGCACCAACTGGAGTTTCTTTTCGGATTATGCCGGCAGCGTCACCGGCCCGTTGCTGACCTATGAAGTGCTGACCGCGTTCTTCCTCGAAGCGGGTTTTCTCGGCGTCATGCTGTTCGGCTGGAACAAGGTCGGCCCCGGCCTGCACATGCTGGCGACCGCGATGGTGGCGCTCGGCACGCTGATTTCGGCGACCTGGATCGTCGCGTCGAACAGCTGGATGCAAACCCCGCAGGGTTATCAGATTGTCGACGGCCGGGTGGTGCCGGTCGACTGGCTGGCGGTCATCTTCAATCCCTCGTTTCCCTACCGCTTGATGCACATGAGCGTGGCCGCCTTCCTGGCGACGGCCTTGCTGGTGGTGGCCTCGGCGGCCTGGCACTTGCTGCGCGGAACCGACAATGCGGCGATCCGCAAGATGATGTCGATGGGATTGTGGATGGTCCTGATCGTCGCGCCTATCCAGGCCGTGATCGGCGATGCGCATGGCTTGAATACGTTGAAACATCAGCCGGCCAAGATCGCGGCGCTGGAAGGCCATTGGGAAAATAAGGGGGCAGGGGGCACGCCGCTGATCCTGTTCGGCTGGCCCGACATGCAGCGCGAGGAAACCCGCTTCAAGCTTGAAGTGCCGCGCCTGGGCGGGCTGATACTGACCCATGCATGGGATGGCAAGATTCCGGGTTTGAAAGAGTTCGCGCCGCAAGACCGGCCCAATTCGACGCTGCTGTTCTGGTCCTTCCGTGTCATGGTCGGGCTCGGCATGCTGATGATCGCCTTGGGCCTGTGCAGCGCCTGGCTGCGCTGGCGCGGCGGCTTGTGGCAAGCGCGCTGGTTCTGGCGCGCCGCCTTGCTGATGGGGCCGGCCGGCGTGATCGCCATCCTGGCCGGCTGGTACACCACTGAAATCGGCCGCCAGCCATGGACCGTGTACGGCTTGCTGCGTACGGCCGACGCGGTATCGTCGCACGGCCCGCTGCAACTGGGCGTGACACTGATCTTGTTCGTGGTGATTTATTTCGCGGTGTTCGGCACCGGCGTCGCGTATCTGTTCCGCCTGATACGGGTCGGCCCGCAATTGCATGCAGGGGCGCGCATCGACGATGGCGGCCCGGGTCATGGACGCACGCCGGCGCGGCCATTGTCGGCCGCCGGCGATGGTGACGTGCCCATTATCCATGTCAAGGCGGGGGAATAATCAGATGGGTATCGATCTGGCATTGATTTGGGCGGTGATTATCTTGTTTGCCATCATGATGTATGTGGTGATGGACGGTTTTGACCTCGGCATCGGCATTTTGTATCCTTTCTTTAAGGATAAAACCGAGCGCGACATCATGATGAATACCGTCGCGCCGGTATGGGACGGCAATGAGACCTGGCTGGTGCTGGGCGGCGCCGGCATGCTGGCGGCATTTCCGCTGGCCTATTCGGTGGTGCTGAGCGCGTTTTACCTGCCGCTGATTTTCATGCTGATGGGCCTGATCTTCCGTGGCGTGGCGTTTGAATTCCGTTTCAAGGCGCGCGACCATGAGCGCCATGTCTGGGACAAGGCCTTTATCGGCGGTTCGATCGCCGCGACCTTTTTCCAGGGCGTCACGCTGGGCGCCTACATCCAGGGCGTGCCGGTGGTCGACCGCGCTTATGCCGGTGCGGCGCTGGATTGGCTGACGCCGTTTTCAGTGTTCACCGGCGCCGGACTGGTGGTGGCGTATGCCTTGCTGGGTTGCACCTGGCTGATCATGAAAACCCATGGCAGCCTGCAACAGCACGCTTACCGCACCGCGCGCTGGCTGGTCTGGCTGCTACTGGCCGTGATCGCCGCGCTGAGCCTGTGGACCCCGCTGTCCGATCCGGCCATCGCGCTGCGCTGGTTCAGCCTGCCGAATCTGTTCTGGTTCGCGCCGGTGCCGCTGCTGGTGCTGGCCTCCAGCTACTTGTTGTACCGCTCGCTGAAGCTGCGCCGGCACGCCGCGCCGTTCCTGTACACGCTATGCCTGATATTCCTCGGTTATAGCGGCTTGGGCATCAGTTTGTGGCCGAACATCATTCCACCGGCCATCACCATCTGGCAAGCGTCGTCGCCGCCGCAGAGCCAGGGTTTTACGCTGGTCGGCGCCTTGCTGATCATTCCGGTGATTTTGATGTACACCGTGTGGGCCTATTATGTATTTCGCGGCAAGGTGGTCGATGGCGAGGGGGGGCACTGATGGCCCATTCTTCGTGCTGGAAACGGCTGGGCTGGCTGCTGTTGATCTGGAGCGCCAGCGTGGCCGCGCTGGGCCTGGCAGCGTATGCGATGCGGCTGCTGATGCGGGCGACCGGCATGGGGGCGTGAAATGCTGCACAACAGTTATCTGATAAACGCTACAATAAGCGCTTGACCTTCCCTCGGTGGCAAGGTTTATAGTACTGCATGGCCGTTCATGTCGGACGCCATGCATCGATTGCTTTCATGAACCGTATTGTCATCAAACTCCTGCTCTGGCTGTTGATCGCCGCGCTCCCGCTGCAAGGGCTCGCGGTCTCCGTGCGTCCGTGCTGCCTGCCGGCGCAGGGACAGGGGCAGGTGGCCATGATGCAAATGAGTATGCATATGGACATGCCGATGGCGCAGCAGCAAGGCGAAGGCCATTGCCACGATATGGCTGGGGCCGCTACCGGGCATCATCAGCCGGCGCAGGAAGAATCGGCGCCGCACGATCATGACTGCAATAATCACCTGGCTTGCGGCGCGGGCGCTTGCGGGCCGCCGTTCGGCGCCGCCGTGATCTTGCCTGCTGCCGGTGCGACCGCGCCAGCCCTCGCTGTGGCGCAACTGTTTTCCGACCATATACCGTCCGGCCTCGAACGTCCTCCCCGGCCAGCTTCCTTGTAATACGCCTGTGTATTGAAGGGCTGCGTTTTTGTACGCGCTCAAACTTGCAAATTATTAAGGAAGACCATGCATCATCTGACTCGCCTCGCGCTTGCCGCGGGAGTATTGCTGTCTGTCACTGTTACCGCCAGCGCACAAGTAGCGACTGTCGCCCCGGGCGCCAAGGCGGCCGCGCCGGCCAGCGCTTTCGAATCCACTTTCAACCATTACCAGCCGGCTGCGGAATCGGATAAATCGCCGGACCAGGTCTGGCGCGACGCCAACCAGGAAGTCGGCAAGGCTGGCGGCGGCATGGGCCACATGGCGCATATGGCCGCCATGCCGGGGATGGAAATGAAAGACATGAAGGGAATGGAGATGGGCGGCCAGCCCGTTTCAGCTACCCCGGCCGCCGATCCGCACCAGGGCCATGATATGAGCCATATGAGCCATCTGCAGCGGCACGGAGAATGACGATGCCAGTGATGCAAATATTCAAGCTCAAACCGCTGGCCATCGCCGCCGGCGCGCTGATACTCAGCGGCTGCGCCAGCTTTTCCGGCGATGGCGGGGTTGCGCAAGTGACGGCGCTGACGGCGGCGCGCACCGGCGTCAGCGCCGATCTGGCCAGGCCGGCATCCGAAGAGCAGGTGCAAGTCTTGCTGCAGCAGCCTTTGAGTGCCGACAGCGCGGTGCGACTGGCCTTGCTCAACAACCGCGACTTGCGCGTGGCGCTGGCCGAACTGGGCGCGTCGGAAGCGGACCTGGTGCAGGCGGGGCGCTTGCGCAATCCGGGCTTGTCCTTCGGACGCATGCGTGGCGGCGGCGACAGCGAGATCGAGCGGGGCGTCGGTTTCGACCTGGCCGGTTTGCTGACGATGCCGATGCGCGGCAAGATCGAACGCGGCCGTTTTGGACAAGCCAAATTGCTGGCCGCCTCGCGCGCGGTGCAACTGGCGGCCGACACGCGGCGCGCCTATTTCAACGCGGTCGCCGCCAGGCAGACGGCAGCCTATATGGCGCTGGCCGCCGAATCGGCCCAGGCTGGCGCCGAACTGGCGCGGCGCATGGCCCAGGTCGGCAATTGGAGCGCACTGGACCAGTCGCGCCAGCAAGTGTTTTATGCCGATGCGATGAGCGAACTGGCGCGCGCCCGGCAACAGGCGCTGGCCACGCGCGAACAGCTGACCCGTTTGCTGGGGCTGTGGGGCGAACAAACCGGGTTCAGCTTGCCGGAGCGTTTGCCGGACTTGCCGCCGGCAGCCGAGGACGCGGCGCATATCGAAGCGCAGGCGATGGAGCAGCGGCTCGATATCTTGCTCAGCAAGCAGGATGCGCAAGCCAGCGCCGACGCCTTGGGCTTGAGCAAGGTCACCGGCCTGGTCAATGTGCTCGACGCCGGTTACGCCAACAAGAGCCAAACCGGTTTGCCGCGCGAAAACGGTTATCGAGTGTCGCTGGAATTGCCGATTTTCGACTGGGGCGGCGCGCGTAACGCCAAGGCGCAAGCGTTGTATACGCAAGCGATGGAACGCACCGCCGGCACCGCGGTCCGGGCCCGCTCGGAAGTGCGGGTGGCGTATGCCGCGTACCGCACGAATTACGAACTGGCGCGCCATTACCGCGATGAAGTGGTGCCGCTGCGCAAGAAGATCTCGAACCAAGTCTTGCTGCGTTACAACGGCATGCTGGCCAGCGTGTTTGAATTGCTGGCCGACGCGCGCGAGCAGGTTGGCAGCGTCAATGCGGCCATCGACACCCAGCGCGACTTCTGGATCGCCCAAACGGAATTGCAATCGGCCATCAACGGCGGCGGTGTTTCCGCCAGCGCACCCTGAGGACAGCATCATGATTTCACGTAGAAATTTCTTTAAAAACGCCAGTGCGATGGCGATCGGCGCGGCCGCCGTCAGCCGGGTCGGCGCGGCGTCCTTGCCGGAAGCCATTTTCAATAATGACGCCACTACCCAAACGCCGCCGCTGCCGCCGAATGGCCGCCCATTCCATCCGGTGGTGACGCTGAATGGCTGGTCGCTGCCATGGCGTATGAACAATAACGTCAAGGAATTCCATTTGGTGGCCGAACCGGTGGTGCGCGAATTGGCGCCCGGCATGAAAGCCAATCTGTGGGGCTATAACGGCCAGTCGCCGGGACCGACCATCGAAGTGGTGGAGGGCGACCGGGTGCGTATTTTTGTCACCAATAAATTGCCGGAGCAAACCAGCGTGCATTGGCATGGCCAGCGCTTGCCGAACGGCATGGATGGCGTCAGCGGCCTGACCCAGCCGGCGATAGCGCCGGGCAAGACCTTTGTCTATGAATTCATCGCCAAGCGGCCCGGCACGTTTATGTACCACCCGCATGCCGATGAAATGACGCAAATGGCGATGGGCATGATGGGTTTTTGGGTGACCCATCCGAAAGACCCGAACTTCATGAAAGTGGACCGCGATTTCGTGTTTTTGCTGAACAATTACGATATCGATCCGGGCAGCTACACGCCGAAAATCACCACCATGACGGATTTTAATTTGTACACCTTCAACAGCCGCGTATTTCCCGGCATCGATCCGATGGTGGTGCGCCAGGGCGACCGGGTGCGCATCCGGTTCGGCAATTTGACGATGACCAATCATCCGATCCATATGCACGGCCATGAATTCTCGGTCACCGGCACCGATGGCGGCTGGACCCGGCCCGAATCGCGCTGGCCGGAAGTGACCACCGACGTGGCGGTCGGGCAGATGCGGGCCATCGAATTCGACGCCACCGAAGCGGGCGACTGGGCTTTCCATTGCCATAAGTCGCATCACACGATGAACGCCATGGGGCACCAGGTGCCGACCATGATCGGCGTCGACCATCGCGGCATCGCCGAGAAAATCAATCAGCTGGTGCCGGCGTATATGGTGATGGGCGAGCGCGGCATGGGCGACATGGACGAGATGCATATGCCGATCCCCGAAAATACCTTGCCGATGATGGGCGGCGCCGGCCCGTTCGGCAGCGTCGGCATGGGTGGCATGTTTACCGTGGTCAAGGTGCGCAAGGACCAGAAGCCGGGCGATTACCGCGATCCCGGCTGGTACAAGCATCCGCCCGGCACCCAGCCCTATGAATGGACCGGTGCGCTGGCCGAGCCGGTGCGCAGCCACAACGCCGGCGGCGGTTCGATGCCGCCGGCCGGCAAGCCGGACAATATCGAAATGACGGTGCGCAAACCGTCGGGCCATATGGAGCATTAAGAGCCTGTCCCAGTAGATGAATACGTCCTCTGCTGATGCGCTGTCGGCAGACGACGCTCCCTACTGGGATAGGCTCTAAGAAATACCCCGGTTAACTGTTGTTGTGAGGCAAGTAATTAAGGCTAAGTGACAAACTGTGGATTTTCGGCAATCTTTTATCTTTATATTCAAGGTGTTTCATTTGCCCTGCACATTTCCGGCAAACTGCTCCAGGAGCACCTGAACAATCTCCAAGGCATTTACCTAGTTCCTGGTCGTACTTTTGGTACCGACCAGGCGCTGCGCTTTGCTTTGGCGATTAAGAACCTATGCCAGCAGGCGATGTCTTCCCTGCTGGCATAGGTTCTCAGCAGGCAGGCTCGATGCGCAGGAGGTTTCCGGTTTGGTCGATACAGCTGCGGGCATAAGCATTTCACGTAAAAGAACCGGAGAAACTATGTTAAATCGAATGAAAGTGGGCACGCGCCTGATCGCGGCTTTTTCTTGTGTCGCCTTATTGGGGGCGATTGTGGCCGGCATCGGGATTGTTAATATGGCGAAAATCGATACCATGGCGGCCCGCATGTATAACAATGAATTGCTGGGCCTGTCGCATATCAAGGAAGCGAATATCTCGCTGGCCAAGACCGGCCGCGCGCGCAGTAATTATTTGCTGGCCACCAGCGAAGAAGAGCGCAGCCAGCACAAGGCCAGCATCGATAAATCGCTGGCCGTCAACAAGGACAGCATTGCCAAGGCCTTGCCCTTGTTCACCTCCGACGCCAGCAAGCAAGTGTTTGCGCGCTTCACCGTGGTTGCCGCCGATTACGAGAACGTCATGAACCAGGCCCTGCTGCTGGCCGCCAAGGAGCCGATGCAGCAGCGCGACGCCGAGCTCGATGCGCTGCTGACGGAAACCCGCAAGCACGCCGATGCGCTGGACCAGATGCTGGATCAATTGTCGATCCAGAAGGAAGAGCGTGCCAGGAGCGCCGCCGATGAAGCCGCCAGCGTGTATCAGACCAGCCGCACTTTCATGCTGCTGCTGGTGCTGGGCAGCGTGGCGGCCGGCTTGACGCTGGGCGTGCTGATCACGCGCGGCCTGACCCACCAGCTGGGCGGCGAACCGGCGTATGCGTCGCATATCGCCGGCGCGATTGCCGGCGGCGACTTGACGGTGGCCATCGATACCCATGCCGGGGACCACGACAGCCTGCTGTTCGCGATGAAGACCATGCGCGACAAGCTGGTCGGCATCGTCAGCCAGGTGCGGGCCGGCACCGATACCATCGCCACCGCATCGGGCGAAATCGCCAGCGGCAATATGGACTTGTCGTCGCGCACCGAGGAGCAAGCCAGCTCGCTGGAAGAAACCGCGTCGTCGATGGAACAGCTGACCGCCACCGTGCGCCAGAACGCCGACAACGCCCGCGAAGCGAACCAGCTGGCGGCCAGCGCGTCGCAAGTGGCCAGCAAGGGCGGTGCGGTGGTCGGCCAGGTGGTGCAGACCATGGAAACCATCAATGCGTCGTCGCGCAAGATCGTCGACATCATCAGCGTGATCGACGGCATCGCCTTCCAGACCAATATCCTGGCCTTGAACGCGGCGGTGGAAGCGGCGCGGGCAGGCGAACAGGGCCGTGGTTTCGCGGTGGTCGCCACCGAGGTACGCAATCTGGCCCAGCGCTCGGCCGCGGCGGCCAAGGATATCAAGGTCTTGATCGGCGATTCGGTCGAGCAAGTCGAGATCGGCGCCAAGCTGGTGCATGAAGCGGGCGACACCATGAACGAGGTGGTCGGCAGCGTGCAGCGGGTGGCGCACATCATGAGCGACATCACGTCGGCCAGCCAGGAGCAGAGCGCCGGCATTGAACAAGTCAACCAGGCGATCACGCAAATGGACCAGGTGACCCAGCAAAACGCGGCGCTGGTCGAACAGGCGGCCGCGGCGGCTTCGTCGCTGCAAGACCAGGCCGCGGCGCTGACCGGCGTGGTCAGCATTTTCAAGCTGCACGCGCCATCGGCGTCGTCTGGACAAGCGTTTGCTCAAGACAAGGTGACGCCGATGCGCCGTCCGGCAGCGTCAAGCGGACCGCGCCGGATTGCCCTGAGCCTGAGCGACGCCGCATAAGCGCCAGGTCCATGAAGTCATCTAGGCGGTAATACATGAGGTGGTTTCTCCCGACTGATGGTAGGCTGTTGCTTCAATACAATTGTCGGGAGTTCCATGCACCACCTCACCACCCTGTCATTTTCCTTGCTGGCCTCGCTGTCCCTGGCCTTGCCGCTATATGCGCAGGATCGGCTTGGCCCGGTGACGCCGTACCGGCCGTCGGTCTCCAGCCCCGCGCAATTGCCGCTGGCCGGCCAGCTGGAACTGGAACTCGGCGGCTTGAGCGGCAAGACTGGGGATAGCCGCCGCAGCAGCCTGCCGTATGCGCTGAAACTGGGCTTTACCCCGGAATGGGGCATCGTGATCGAAGGCGAGGCTTATATTGCCGCGCGCGATGACGATGGCGGGCATGCGCGCGGCGCCGGCGACACCACGCTGGTGCTCAAGCGCGCTTTCCTGGTCGACGATGCCACCGCTTTCGGTCTCGAACTGGGCGCCAAGATCCCCACCGCCAGGGATACCATCGGCAGCGGCAAGGCCGACTATTCGGTCAACGCTATCTTCAGCCGCGATATCGCGCGCGTCCATATGGACGCCAACCTGAACCTGACCCGGCTGGGCGCCTACGCCGATGATGGCGGCCGCATCCAGACCGGCTGGTCGGCCGCGTTTTCGGTGCCGCTATCCGAGCGCTGGGACGCCACGGCCGAATTGTCGGGCACGCGCTTGCGCGGCGCCGATAGCAGCGCCCAGTTTTTACTGGCCGCCACCTACAGCCCGAATCCGCGGCTGGCGATCGATGTCGGCCTGGCGCGGGGCCTGACGCCGGCCTCGCCCGACTGGTCGCTGTTCAGCGGCCTGGTAGTGCCGCTGGCACGCGTTTGGTAGATGCGCGATCAGCGATGCTGGCGTACAATCTCAGCGTGCGCAGCCGTGCATGTTCATGTATTAATCAAGCACGTATCGTTCAAAATGGCGGATGTTGCGCTCAATACGCGTCGGCAGCGACGCACTGCGCTGTTTTGACTGGCAATCCATGGGAGGTAGTTTGCATAGCAAAATCGTGATCGTAGGTGGTGGAGCGGGCGGCCTGGAGCTGGCCTGCAAGTTGGGCCGCAAACTCGGCCCCGGCCTGGTGACACTGGTGGACAGCCGCCTGTACCATATCTGGAAACCATCGCTGCACGAGGTCGCGGCCGGCACGCTCGACATTCACCAGGAGGGCCTGTCTTACCAGATGCTGGCCCACGATAATGGTTTCAGCTATGTGTATGGGGCAATGACCGGCCTTGATGCGGCGGCCAAGCAATTGACGGTCGGCCCGATTGCCACCGATGACGATGAAGAAGTAATGCCTGAGCGCCATATCAGTTACGACTCGCTGGTGATGGCGGTCGGCAGCACCTCGAATTATTTCGGCGTGCCCGGCGCCCAGGAATACACCATTTCGCTGAACGCCACCGAAGACGCCGAGCGCTTTCGGCTGACCTTGCTGAAATTGCTGGCCATGGCCGAGATGCGCACTTCCGGCGCCGGCCAGTCCGGCGTCGATATCGTCATCATCGGCGGCGGCGCCACCGGCGTCGAACTGGCCGCCGAATTGCGCGAAGCGAGCGGCGTGTATGCCGCCTACGGTTTCCAGAGTTTGCAGCCGGTCAAGGATGTGCGCATCACCTTGCTGGAAGGCGCGCCGCGCATCCTGGCGCCGTTGCCGGAGCGGGTTTCCGCCGCCGCGCTGAAGCTGCTGAACCAGCGCGGCATCACGGTGGTCACCGATACCCGCGTCACCGCCATCGATGCGCACAAGGTCAGCGTGGCCAGCGGCGCCGACTATGCGGCCAACCTGTGCGTGTGGGCGGCCGGCATCAAGGCGCCGGACTTCCTGGCGCAGTTGGGCTTGCCGGTCAACCGCAGCGGCCAGATCGAAGTCGACGGCGCCCTGAGCGTGCCGGGCGTGCCGGATGTGTATGCGCTCGGCGATTGCGCCGCGTGCACCGGCGCCGATGGCAAGCTGGTGCCGCCGCGCGCCCAGGCGGCGCATCAGCAAGCGGATTATTTGCTGAAGACCTTCCTGTTGCAGCAAGCGAACAAGCCGAAGCAAGGCAAGCCGTACCGCTACCGCGATTACGGTTCGCTGGTGTCGGTCGGTTCCAGTACCTCGGTCGGTACGCTGATGGGCTCGCTGAAAGGCTTGAGCTGGTTTGTCGAGGGCTTCGTGGCGCGCACCATGTATGTCAGCTTGCACCTGATGCATCACAATGCGGTGCTGGGCACGGTGCGCACCGGCGTACTGGCGCTGGCGCGGTTCCTGATCAAGCGCACTACGCCGCAGGTGAAACTACATTAAACAGAGCGCGCGCCGCACACAACATCGATGGCGGCGTTGCATCGTCTTGTCGACCATGCGTACTGCCCACGGCGTACTGCCTGCGGCAATGCGCCTTGCCCTGAATGCTTTGTTCGGCGCTCTCAAGATGATTTGCGCGGCAATGTTACTGTCAGGGTGGTGCCGCGCCCGTCCGGGCCGGCTTGCAGGCTCAGGGCGCCGCCCAGGTATTGGACCCGCTCGCGCACCGAGCGCAAGCCATGCTTGCCGGTGGCTGACGCCTCTTGCTGCGCCGGCATGCCGACGCCGTTGTCCTTGACCGTCAGCGTCAGCGCTTCGTCGTTGTCGTCGACGATGATGTCGACTTCGCTGGCCTGGGCGTGGGCCGCGATATTGCTCAGCGCTTCTTCCAGCGTGCGCAACAGCGCCACGCCATAATTGCGCGGGCAAACCAGTTCATCTTCCGGCAGGCTGCAGCGCACGGCGATGTGCTGCTGTTCCGCGAACTGGATCGACAGCTCGCTCAGCGCGACATTGACACCGAGGAATTCCAGCTTGTCGTTCCACAATTTTAACTGCATCTGGCGATTGGTTTCGATTACATTTGCGAGTAATTGTTTCATTACGGCAGTGCGATCGATCAACGCCTGTTCTTGCGGCATTTTTTGCGCCAGCAGCGACAAATGCATGCTCAGCGCCGTCAGCGACGACCCCAGGCTGTCGTGCAACTGGCGCGACAGGCTGCGCCGTTCATCATCCCAGCTGGTATTGACATGGCCGAGCAATTCGCTCAAGTCGGCCGCCCGTTGCGCATCAATGTGCACGGAAGGCGCAAGCTGCGTCAAGCCAGTAGTGGAATCTTGTTTTGCCGGTTCGAACATAGCGTGCCGTGAAGGGTCAAAAAGTAGAACAGCGTATTTTACGTCCAGATAATACATGAGGAATGAAATTCGCGGCGCACTCCGGGGCGGCGGAAGATAATTTCCTACAAGTAAATTTAGTTTCCTAGGTGGCAGATAGTCGATGGCGGACTCTGTCTGGTTTCGCACATACGCGGCGGCGCGGCTGTGGGATAGTGCAGGGACGGAAATGACTTCCTCTACCGAGCCGAAAGGAAACATCATGAATATCGACACTATCGTAGACCAGGAATACCTGGGCAAGAGTTTCACCGAAATCGTCGGCGCGCCGCTGAGCGCCTTGCGCGGCCTCAGTATCAAGGATGCCAAGGCCTTGCAGCAAGCGTTCGGCGTGCTGACCGTGCGCGACTTGGCGAACTTGAATTTCGTCAAATGGGCCAGCGCACTGGCCACGCTGGCCGACGAGGAAGCGCTCAGCGGCGGCGCCAGGGCCAAGGAGGATTTGCTCGACGAAGCGGTCGAAATGACATTTCCGGCCAGCGATCCGATCTCGGTCGACGCCGGCATCACGCGCATTGAAGTAGCGCCGGAAAAGGTCGACGCGCAAGGCGATCACCAGCATGCCGGCAAACATCAAGTCACTGCCAGCGAGGCCAAATAGGGTATTGCAGGGGGCGGTTCGGTGGCGCGCTGCCAGCGATCAGGCGATCGATGGCAGCGCGCTTTGATGGTGCGCGACAGTCGGTTTGGCGCCGCGCGGCGCGCAGCAAAAGCGGTTCTTGCCGGCCCGTTTGGCCTGGTATAAGGCGGTGTCGGCCGCGTTCAGCAAGGTTTCCACCGACAGCGCATCGTCCGGATAGATGCTGATGCCTATGCTGGTCGACAAGTTCAAGGTCAGGTCGTTGATGAAATAGGGCGCGGAAATGATATCGATCAATTTCGTGGCCGGCTCGCGCGCGTCGCCGGAACCGCACAGGTCGCCCAGCACGATGACAAATTCATCGCCGCCGATGCGCGCCACGGTGTCTTCCTTGCGCGATGCGTCGACTAGCCGGCCGGCCACCATTTTCAGGATGTCGTCGCCATAGGCATGGCCGTAAGTGTCATTGATGGCCTTGAAGCCATCCAGGTCGAGATACAAAATGGCGGCTTTGCCGCGATTGCGGGCCGCATGCTGGACCGTGTTTTCGATGCGGTCTTCCAGCAAGCGCCGGTTCGGCAAGCCGGTCAGCGCATCGTGCAGCGCCAATTCCTGCTGCTGTTTGCTGTATTGCGCCAACTCCTTGTACAGCAGCCGCACTTCCAGCATATTGTGGATGCGTTTATGGACTTCCATCAAATCGAACGGTTTGCTGATGAAATCGCGGGCGCCGGCCTCCAGCGCGGCGATCTTGAAGCTGGGCTGGGCAGTCAGGGCCAGCACTGGCAGGTAGCCGCTTTGTTCGATTTCCTTTAAACCTTTCATGACCTGAAAACCGTTTAATTCAGGCATTTGCAGATCGAGCAAGATCAAGTCGTAGCACTGTTCGCGATGCATCGCACACACCAGTTCCGGGTGCATGGTGGCGGTGGTGTTGGTGTAGCCGGCATCGCGCAGAATTTCCAGCATCAGGTCGATATTGTCCGGCGCATCGTCAACGACCAGGATTTTGGCTTTTAGTATTTCTTCTTGGCTAGGCATAGTGATCTCTGTCAATGCTGAAAAGTCGGCGCCTACGGCCGAGCGCGCTCCAGATAGTAGCGCCTTGGGAAAACAAGGGGCGCACGGCAGGTGTGCTGCACGGCAAGTTCCAGAAGCGGGCGGGGCGGCAAATCCGTATGGGCTGTCCAATCAATCATATCGATGGATTCAGTGTAGCAAAAGAATGATAAGTTGCTTGTAGGACATTGCCGCGTCTGCGGGTAGGAACCCGAAACGATTTTATTATCATTCTTATAGCGGCTATTGTCTTTTTTGCTGCGCCCGCTTGCCGCGCCAGCTGGCTGCACCAGGGCCGTCGGCGGCATCAGCGTTCTTGCACAGCCATGCCGGGCGCCACCAGGCCGGCCACCGCGGCGATCAATTCCGTCGGTTCCACCGGTTTTGATACATGGGCGCGGAAGCCGCTGGCCAGTGCGCGTTGCCGCTCTTGCGAACGGGCAAACCCGGTCAGCGCGACGGCGGGCAGCGCGCCGCCCGATTCCGGCCCCAGCGCGCGCACCAGCGCCAGTAATTCGAAACCGTCGATGTCGGGCATGCCGATATCGCTGACCAAGACGTCTGGGCGGGTCTTGACCACCAGGTGCAGCGCTTGCGCGGCGCTGGCGGCGGTGACGACTTCGGCCTTGCAATCGCTCAGTATGCGCTGGATCAGTTCGCGCGCATCCGCTTCATCGTCGACTACCAGCACTTTGACGCCCGACAAGTCGCGCAATGGCATGTCGCCGTTGTCCTGGCGCGGCAGCGGCGCATAGCTGCGCATCTGGCGGCTGGCTGCGCTGTCGCTGGCCAAGGGCAGGCGCAGCGTAAAACTGGCGCCGCGGTTCAAGCCTTCGCTGCTGGCGGACACCGTGCCGCCATGCTGTTCGACCAGGTGCTTGACGATCGCCAGTCCCAGTCCCAGGCCGCCATGCTTGCGGGTGGTCGACGCGTCGGCCTGGCGGAAGCGCTCGAATACATGGCCCAGGAATGGCGCTTCGATGCCGATGCCGTTGTCGCTGACGGTGATGTCGACGTGGGCGTCGTCGGCCTGGCGCACGGCGATCTGCACGCGGCCGTCGCGCGGCGTGAATTTGAGCGCATTCGACAGCAAGTTCCACATCACTTGCTGCAAGCGGCTGGCGTCGCCGGCGATGGGGCCGGCGGCCGGATCGATCGACATTTCCATCTGTATATTCTTGGCCTCGGCGGCCGGGCGCAGCGCTTCGATGGCGGCGTCGATGACGGTGGCCGGCAAAATCGACTGCATATCCAGCAACACCTTGCCGGACGTGATGCGGCTCATGTCGAGCAAATCCTCGATCAGCTGCGCTTGCGCGCGGGCATTGCGTTCGATGCTTTGCAAGCCCCGGTGCAAATCGGCCTGGTCGCGCGTGCCGCGCCGCAATACCTGGGCCCAGCCAAGGATCGCCGACAGCGGGGTGCGCAATTCATGCGACAGCGTGGACAGGAACTCATCCTTGATCTGGTTGCTGTGTTCGGCTTCGTTACGGGCGCTGCGTTCGCTGTCGAGCAAGATCTTGCGTTCTTGCGCCGCTTGCTGGGCCGCCGCGTACATGCGGGTATTGTCCAGTGCCACCGCGGCCTGCGCCGCGATGCCGGCGATGATGCGCTCGGTGCGCTGGCTGAACATGGCCGCTTCCGGATGGCCGAACAGCAGGTAGCCGATCGCCTCGCCGAAACGGGAATGCACCGGCGCAATCAGATAGCTGCGCAGCGCTCCGCTGACGCCCAGTTGTTCGCCGATGTTGTCATAGCGCGGATCGGCCGGCGCATCGTCGATGCGCAGCATGGCGCCGCCGCGCAGCTGCGGCGGCAACAGCGCCTGGGCGCGCGACGCGGCGCCGGACTGGGTCTGCAGTGTCGGCGCGGTATGCCCGGGATCCTGGTAAAAGAACGCGCCGAAATGTGCGCCGCTGATGCTGGTGGCGCTATCGGTCACGGCTTGCAGCAGCGCGCGCAAATCGAGCGTGCCGGCCAGCGTGGCGCCGGTGCGGTTCAGCAACTCCAGCAGATTGCTTTCGTCGCGCAGGTTTTGTTCGTGTTGGCGCCGCGCCGCGTCGGCCTGCCTGCGCTGGCTGATGTCCTGGATGTGGCTGGTCAAGCCTTCGCTGGATGGATAGGTGCGCACTTCCAGCCAGCGTTGCAGCGGCACATAATATAACTCGACGGTCATGCCGACGCGGGTTTCCAGCGCCTGGCGATAGTGGCTTTCCAGCGCGCTGCCGCACAAGGCGGGAAATGCCTGCCACAACTGGCGGCGGGGCAGGCTGCCGGCCGCCGCGCGCCGCGCGCCCAGCAGATCGGCAGCATGTTGGTTGATGCAAGTGATGGACCAGTCGCGGTCGACCGCCAGGAAGCCATCGCTGATGTTTTGCAGCAAACTCTCCATACGTTCATTCGACAGGCGCAGCGCTGCTCCGGGGTCCAGTATTTCCTGTCCTGCGTGACCATGCGCCGTCATTGCAGTGCCCGGGCTGCGCATCGCTGCCAATTGCGACAGCATTTCCTTGTCGCGGTCGTGCTTGGCCATCAGTAGTCCCGCATCAGGTTGACGGCGCTGGCCGCCGCTGGTCCGCGCCAGGCGGGCGAACGGAAAATCAGGTCGGTAGGCTCGATTGAAGTCGTCATGAGTGCGCGGCTGAGCCGTCATTTATCGTAACAGCGGCGGGCTGGTATTTCCGCCTGGCGCGAGATCCGCCGTCTACTCTTGCATTGTATCCCCAACCGCAGAATCGGCTCGCACCATTGCCACAGTCCGGCTAGCGGACCCGGGCGTCGTTTTTGGCCACTCACGACGGATAAAAAAAAGCCCGCTCGAGAGCGGGCTAAATCTATTTTCCGTTAAGAGAATAGAGGAGACAGCTGAATCATGCTGCATCGCAAAATAAAAATCAAATTTTTGTTGGTGATGAAAGAAATCAGCTTGGTGAATGAGTGCCGGATCCCTTGGCCATGAGGGGTTAAACGGACATTTTCACTATTTTGGTGCACTGCAAAATATTAATGCACCGGCGTGGTGCTGTCGCTTAAAAGCATCAGCCGGCCCTGGCCTGTCGTGCTGTGGGGGGGGGGGCATGATTGGGAATCAACAATGTGTTGATGTTATTTATTTAATCAACAAAATGTTGTGATATGCTGAGGTAACCGCAGGCTGGCGCTGTGCAGCCTGATCCTTCATATTTGTCAGTCCTTGGAAAAACATGAGTAAATTAAACAAAGTAGTCGCTGGTCCTGTTGAATTCCATGCCACCGAAGGCAGTCCCTATCCTTTTTCGGATGCGGTGCGGGTCGGCGACACTATCTATCTGTCCGGGCAGATCGGCCTCGGACCGGATGGCCTGGCGGACGGTTTCGAGGCCCAGTCGCGCCAGATGATGGATAACGTCGCCGCCACGCTCAAGAGCATGGGCCTGGGCATGCAGCATTTGGTGAAGTGCTCGGTGATGATCGCCGATATGTCGAAGTGGAGCCGCTTCAACGATATCTATATTACTTATTTTGAAGCTGGCCGCTATCCGGCGCGTTGCGCAATGGGCAGTAATGGGCTGGCGCTGGGAGCGGAACTTGAAATCGACTGTATCGCCCATGCACCCCAATAAGCCTTGCAAGGATGTCACACATTGCTGTCATGCATGCAAAGTTTTATATTCGCCATGGAATAGTTTGTTTTCACACTAGACAGCCCGCTGGCTTATCCCTATAATCCTGCTTCTTTCGAGGGAGCAACTCTTCGAAACACAAGTTTCAAGGCTGAACAAGCAAGGTCATTTGTGAAAAAGCGTGGGCTTTTTGTGGATGAAAAGTTGGCGGGCAATGCGTGGCAATATCGCGTAAAACCAGCTAAGCGATTGAAAAATCAAGCTTTTCAAAACGAAGTGAATACGATACAATGTTGCATGCGCGGCTGTAGCTCAGCTGGATAGAGTACTTGGCTACGAACCAAGGGGTCGTGGGTTCAATTCCTGCCAGCCGCACCAGAATTTTTGTTGTCAGATGAAAGTCTGGCGATGCGTTCTAAAAAGTCATACCTTTGTTGTAGTGCGTGTATGGCACAGGCAATAAAGTGAGTTGTAGTATCTAGAGTTTTGCGGCTGTAGCTCAGCTGGATAGAGTACTTGGCTACGAACCAAGGGGTCGTGGGTTCAATTCCTGCCAGCCGCACCAGAATCTTGTTGTCAGCAAACGCTGGTGGCAGTATTCAACAAGTAGTGGCTTGACTTGGATGGCTGAAAAGCTTGAACGGTCAAGTAAGTTGTAAGATGTAAAGTTTTTGCGGCTGTAGCTCAGCTGGATAGAGTACTTGGCTACGAACCAAGGGGTCGTGGGTTCAATTCCTGCCAGCCGCACCAGAATATCAGGGGTCAGATTGAAAAATCTGATCCCTTTTTTCTTTTCCGCATGCTGTTTGTCAGTCTTTGCATGACGTTTCTCGTGCACCATCCCGGTAATGACGCCGGAATGCGCGTGGCGTGCCGTTCTTGAGCTGTTTGAACTGGCGGTTGAAATGCGCCAGGTTGCGATAGCCTGACTCTTGCGCGATGACGGCGATCGATTTATCCGTCTCGATCAATTGCTGGCAAGCTTGGCCGATGCGCAATTGCGTCAAATAAACACTGGGCGTGCACACCGCATGGCGCTTGAAAAAGCGCTGGAAGGCGCCGGCCGACAAGCTTGCCTGCTGCGCCAGCAGCGCCAGCGGGATTTCTTCCCTGAAATGCTGGTGCATATAATCGAGCACCCGTTCCATTCTTTTTTGCTGTACACCGGCATCGATCGCCGTCAGCGCGCGCGCAACCAGCGGTTGCGCATCATGGTCGCCGGCCAGATGCAGCAATATGTCCAGCAGCAACGGCAGCCGTTGCGGCGGCGCCAGCGCTTGCAGGCGCAGCATCAGCGGCGCGCAATGCCGCGCGGCGGCCGGCGTGAAATGCAAACCCGGTCCCGCCTTGTGTCCCAATTGCCGCAAGCCGCGCAATTCCGGGAAAACCTGTGCCAGCTGCGCCAGCCATTCGGCAGAAAACCAGGCCACCACCGCCAGCATCGGCTGCGCCGCATCGATGCGCTCGCTGGCCGACCAGGTATGCGGCAAATTCGGACCGACCAGCACCAGGTCGCCGGGGCCGAAATCAGCCAGGTGGTCGCCGATGTAGCGCTGGCCGCGCGCATTCATCGTCAGGGTCAGCTCGAATTGCGGATGGTAATGCCACAGGAACGGCAATTCCGGCAGTTCGCGCCATAACAGCCCCCAGGAATGGCCGGGCGGTATCGTTACCTGTTCAAATTGAGGTGTCATGGTGACGATTTTTTGATGGCTTTTTAGTGATGTAGAGCGCCTGACAAAATGTTCAGGGCAAGGCGCATTGCCGTGGGCATCACGCCGTGGGCAGTACGCCGGGGGCAGTACAAAGGGTCGACAAGGCAATGTAGCGCCGCCATGGATGTTTTGTTAGGCGCTAAGAGCCTATCCCAGTAGTGAGCGTCTTGTTCTGGCCGCGCATCAGGAGCGCGGACCAGGCGTAAGGAGGACGCGTGGCGGGCCACGCGACGACGATCAACGCAGTCCCCGTTCCTGAGGAGCGCCAGAAGAGGGCGTATTCATCTACTGGGATAGGCTCTAAGTCAGGATAGTATCAATATCGGCTGGTCCTGGCACATTTGCCTGCTTGTTTTGGCCGCAAAATTTGTCTGCCCGATTACCTGACAAAGGAGACAAGATGAACCACCGCTACCACGCTGGCGACCAGCGCCCCGGCAATCCGTCGGTGGCCTGCGCTGAACAAACCCAGTTGCGCGATATCCAGAAAAGCTTGCCGCTGCGGGTCTTGTCGCAGGCCGACTTCCTGCATTGGCAAACCTATGGTTATGTGATCGTCCGCAATGCCGTGCCACCGGAGCAAGTCAAGCGCAGCGCCGATTTCTTGTGGGAATTCCAGGGGCTGGACGAAAACGATCCAGGCTCATGGAACCAGGCCCAGTTGCGCGACCATGCGATGAAGGAATTGAACGGTTCCGGCATGGTCGAGGCTTACCATCATCAAACCTTGTGGGATAACCGCCAGACCTTGCGCATCTACCATGCCTTTGTCGATATCTGGGACCGCGAAGACTTGTGGGTCACCATCGACCGCGCCAACCTGAACACGCCGAACCATGGCAAACGCAGGTTTGCCGGTTTCATCCACTGGGATGCCGACACCACGCTGTACCCGCTGCCGGTCAATGTGCAGGGTGTGCTGGCCTTGTCCGACACCTCGCCGGCCTCCGGGGGATTTCAATGCTATCCAGAATTGTTCAGGAATTTCGTGGAATGGCGCAAGACCGTGCCGCCGGACCGCAATCCGTGGCAGCCGGACTTGGCGACGGTGCCGTATGCGCTGGAATTCATCGCGATGCAGCAGGGCGACTTGCTGATCTTTAACAGTTTGCTGGCGCACGGCATCCGGCCGAATACGTCGGATCATCAAGTGCGGCTGGCGCAATACATTTCCTTCACGCCGGCGCAAGCAGACAATCAGGCGCTGCGCGACTGGCGCGTGGCAAGCTGGCATGAACGTTGCGCGCCGCAAGGATATGCGTTTCCCGGCGACCCGCTGGAGCGCGAAAAGACCCGTTACCCGCGTGCGCAATTGAGCGAATTGGGCGAGAAAATCCTCGGTGCGCGGCGCTGGTGACGGTTGTGCGCCGCATCCAGCGGACGCCTTGCGCTTGCGCGTTTTACTGTACGGCTGATTTAACGATAGCCAATTGGCCGCAAATATCCGATGATGGTGCGCATCACTCATCAAAAGGAAAGCGTGCATGACGATCATTACCTGTGTCGAGGACTTGCGTGTGCTGGCGAAAAAAAGAGTGCCGCGCATGTTTTACGATTATGCCGACACCGGTTCATGGACTGAATCGACCTACCGCGCCAACAGCAGCGATTTCGAACGCATCAAATTCCGCCAGCGCGTCGCCGTCAACCTGGAAAACCGCAGCCTGCAATCGGCGATGGTGGGACAGCAGGTGGCCATGCCGGTGGCCCTGGCGCCGACCGGCCTGACCGGCATGCAGCATGCCGACGGCGAAATCCTGGCGGCCCGGGCGGCCGAAAAATTCGGCGTGCCGTTTACCTTGTCGACGATGAGCATTTGCTCGATCGAAGACGTGGCGGCCCACACCAGCAAACCGTTCTGGTTCCAGCTGTACGTGATGAAAGACCGCGATTACATCAACCGCCTGATCGACCGCGCCAAGGCGGCCAACTGTTCCGCGCTGGTATTGACGCTGGACTTGCAGGTGCTGGGCCAGCGCCACAAGGACTTGCGCAACGGCTTGTCGGCGCCGCCGAAATTGACCTTGCCAAATATTATCAACATGGCCGGCAAGCCGCGCTGGTGCCTGGGCATGCTGGGCACCAAACGGCGCGGCTTCGGCAACATCGTCGGCCATGCGGCGTCGGTGTCCGGCATGACGTCGCTGCATGAATGGACACGGCAGCAGTTCGACCTGACGCTGTCGTGGGCCGATGTCGAGTGGATCAAGCGGCGCTGGGGGGGCAAGCTGATCCTCAAAGGCATCATGGATGCCGAAGACGCCCGGCTGGCGCTGGCCAGCGGCGCCGATGCGCTGATCGTGTCGAACCACGGCGGCCGCCAGCTGGACGGCGCGCAATCGTCGATCGGCGCGCTGCCGGCCATCGTCGATGCGGTCGGCGGCCGGATCGAAGTGCATATGGATGGCGGCATCCGCTCCGGCCAGGACGTGATCAAGGCGCTGGCGCTGGGCGCCAAGGGCGTGTATATCGGCCGGCCCTTCCTGTACGGCCTGGGCGCGCTGGGCGAGCAGGGCGTCGGCAAATGCCTGGACATTATCCGCAATGAACTGGATTTGACGATGGCCTTCTGCGGGCTGCGCGACGTGCGCCAGGTGGACCGGACTATTTTGCTGCCGGGATCGTTCTAGCGTTTGGCCCCGCCGGCTCAGCCGACCAGATTCCTCGGCGCCCCCGCCGCAAACGCTTCCAGGTTATCGATCAACTGGTCCGCCAGCGTCTGCATCGCCTGGCCGCTGGCCCAGGCCGTGTGCGGGGTCAGGATGAAATTCGGCAACCGCAGATTGAGCAGCACATGGTCGGCCGGCGGCGGTTCGCTGGACAGCACGTCGAAACCGGCGCCGGCGATCACGCCATCGCGCAACGCCATGGCCAGCGCCGCCTCGTCGACCAGGCCGCCGCGCGCGGTGTTGATCAGCAGCGCGTTGGGTTTCATGCGGCCCAGTTCTTGCGCGCCGATCATGTTGCGGGTCTGCTGGTTTAGCGGCAGATGCAAGCTCAGTACATCCGAGGTTTCCAGCAATTCATCCCATGCCACCTGGGTGATGCCGGCGTCGGCTACCTTCGAGCGGCTGTAGACGATCACCTGCATGCCGAACGCGCGCGCCAGCTGCGCCACCGCCTTGCCCAGCGCGCCATAACCGGCCAGTCCCAGGCGGCTGCCGGCCAGGTCCTGGACCGGATGGCCGAACAGGCAGAATCGTTCCGATTTTTGCCATAAGCCCGCCTCGATGTCGGCCCGGTATTCGAGCAGCCGGCGCCGCAGGGCCAGCATCAGCGCCAGCGTGTGTTCCGGCACCGATGCGCGCGAGTAGTCGCGGATGTTCGATACCACGATGCCGCGCGCGCGGCACGCGGCCAGGTCGATGGCGTCGGTGCCGGTGGCGGCCACCGCGATCATTTTCAAGTGCGGCAGCCGTTCCAGGTCGCTTGCCCGCAGCGGCACTTTGTTGGTGATGGCGATGGTCGCGCCGGCCAGGCGCGGCGCCGCGTCGGCCGCGCCAGTGGCCGGATATTCCTGCCAGGTATGGTCGAAGGCGGGCCGGCGCACGTCGGCGATCAGGCTGTCGCGGTCCAGGAAAACAATCTTGTGTGCGGTATCCCTTGTGGCGACGGTGCTCATGTTTATTTTCCTGTCTCGATAGTGGGAATGGCCGGCGCGCCATGCACCGGTTTGCTTTTCAATTGGGTGCCCGGATGGTTGGCGAACAGTTCGGCGACCCATTCGACGAACACCCGCACTTTGGCCGACAGGTGGCGGTTTTGCGGATACACCACGTGAATCGGCAGCGGGTCGGAACTCCAGTCGGTCAACAACTCTTCCATTTTACCGATGTCGATCAGCGGCCCCAGCATGAAGTGCGTCATTTGCACCACGCCCAGCCCGGCCAGGCCGGCGCTGATATAGGCGTTCGAGTCGTTCAGCGCGATATTGCTGTTCATCGTCATCTGGATACGCTCGCCATCGCGCGTGAAATCCCATTCGAAGGTCTTGCCGGTCTTGGCCGAGAAAAAATTGACGCCGCGGTGGTTGACGAGCTCGTTCGGATGCAAGGGCCGGCCATATTTTTCCAGGTAGGATGGCGCTGCGCAAGTCAGGAAGTGCAAGATGCCGACCCGCCGCGCGATCAGCGTCGAATCGCCCAGTTCGCCTCCGCGCACCGCGCAATCGACGCCTTCCTCGACCAGGTCGACCGGCCGGTCGCTGCTGCCCAGTTCCAGCTGGATGTCGGGATAACGTTCGAAAAAGTCGGGCAGGGCAGGAATGATGAAGCCGCTCGACAGCGCGGTCGGCGCATCGACGCGCAACCGTCCGCTCGGGCTCAGGCGGTTGCGCGACAGCGATTCCTCGGCGTCGCGCACGTCCGACAGGATGCGCAGGCAGCGTTCATAATAGGCGGCGCCGTCGGCGGTGATGCTGACGTGGCGGGTGGTGCGATGCAGCAACTTGACCGCCAGCGTACTTTCCAGCGTTTGTATCAAGGTCGACACTGTCGCCTTCGGCAACTGCATATTTTCGGCCGCGCGCGTGAATCCGCCAGCGTCGACCACCTGTATGAAAACTTCCATCGCCTGCAGTTTATTCATTTTATTCCCTATTGTTCAGGATCCCGAACAATCAATTCGGCTTTCAGCTATTTATCAGATTGTAGAACAAGTCTATAGTTGTTGTACTGCAGCATGGATTGCAGCACGTGTTTATCGTTATCAGGAGAATGTCATGGGTCATCGGAATGGAATCTTTGCAGTACTGGCTCTCGCTTTGAGCTCGGTTGCTTTGGCCGGGATGGTGTACACCGACGCTTATTCGCACGCGGCGCAAGCCGAGGCCAGCGGTTATTACGCGCTGACGTCGGAAGTCGGCAATGGCGCTGTGCTGCTGTGCTCGAACGATGAACAGGTGTTGCCGGCGAATGTGGAAGCGCAAAACGGCAAGGCGGTCACCCAATGAGCATCGCCCTCGACGCGCCGCTGAATATCCGCGAGATTGAAGTGCAGGGCGCCGAAGGGCCGCTCGCTGCGCGGACTTACCGGGCCGGTCTGAATACGACCAAGCGCGACAGCCTGATCGTGTTTTTCCACGGCGGTGGTTTTGTCGGCGGCGACCTGGGCGAGTGCGACGATTTCCTGCGTTGCCTGGTGCAAAGCAATCCTGCCCATGTCGTGATGAGCACCAATTACACGCTGGCTACCGTGCGGCCATTCCCGGCGGCGGTGGAAGATGCGCATGCGGTGCTGGTATGGGCCAAGAAACACAAGGCCAAGCTGGGCTGGACCGGCCAGCAAATGATTGTTTCCGGTATCGAAGCGGGTGCCAACCTGGCGGCGGTATGCACCTTGATGTCGCGCGACCGGGGCGGCCCGGCGCTGGCCGGCCAGTTGCTGATCATGCCGATGCTCGATCCCGGCTTGTCGACCTGTTCCATGCGCGCGGTGCCGAGCTGTCCGGATATGAGCCAGGTGGCCGACGCCTGCGCCGCCGCCTACCGGGGCTATTTGCCGAATGCGGCCGACCGCAGTCATCCGTATGCGTCGCCGCTGCAATCGAGCCGCTTGAAGAATTTGCCGCCGGCACTGATTTTGTCGGCCGAGGACGACCCATTACGCGATGAAGCTGAACAATACGGCGTCAAGCTGATCGCCTGCGGCATCAAGACGACCGTGCGGCGCATGCCGGCGGCGCCGCTCAGCGATCCGGACGCGCGCAGCAAGTGCGCCTGTCGTGTACATGTGTTGGCTGAAATCGCCAGTTTTGTGGCCGGCCTGACAGCCGGTTCCGGACCAGAACCGGCTTCATAAAGGCAACAACAGGGAATGGCGAAATAAATTACACTGAGTAGTTTACTTATTGATGGTTATCAACTACACTGTGTAGTGTACATGCATAACGCGTGCTGTGTACATATCTGGTCGATTTTTCGCAGCCCATCCATCTATTTCCATAGCGGCGCCTGAGCGGGCGCCAGCCTGAACGCACCTGTTTTTAAAGCTGGGCAGTATCGTGACGCCTGTACCATTAAAAATTTTCATATAAAAAGGGAACTAAATGAAAAACGCTAAACAATTAAGTGCTTTGGTCCGGCCTCTGGCCGGCGCCATGGCTGTGGCGGGATTGCTTGCTTTCAGTCTTGCGGGTTGCGATTCTGCCAATAGCAAAACGCCGGAAGCGCCGGCCGCCGGCGGTCCGCCGATTTCGGCCGCCAATGTGCTGGAAAAACAGATCACCGAAACCCAGGAATTCTCGGGCCGCCTGGAAGCGATCGAACAGGTGCAGATCCGTCCGCGTGTCGGCGGTTTCATCACCGCGATCAATTTCAAACCGGGCGGCGAAGTCAAGAAAGGCGACGTGCTGTTTGTCATCGATCCGCGTCCTTACCAGGCCGAAGCCAACCGCGCCGAAGCGGCCGCCGCGGCCGCCCGCGCCAAGGCCGACCTGGCCAAGCTGGAACTGGTGCGCGCTGAAAAACTGCTGGCCGACAAAGCCATCGCCCAGCGTGACTACGATCAAAAAGCGTCCGACCAGAAGGAACTGGAAGCCAACGTGCGCGCCGCGCAAGCCCAGTACGAAACGGCCAAGCTGAACCTGGGCTACACCCAGGTGGTGTCGCCGATCAATGGCCGCGTCTCGAAAGCGGAAATCACGCTGGGCAACCTGGTCGACACCTCGGCCGTGCTGACGTCGGTGGTGTCGCTGGACCGCATCTACGCCAGCTTCGACGGCGATGAAGATACCTATCTGCGCGTCGGCGCCGCCTCCCACAAAGGCCAGCCGGCCAGCGTGAAAATCGGCCTGGCCAATGAAACCGGCTTCCCGCACGAAGGCAAGCTGGAATTCGTCGACAACCAGCTCGATCCGAAGAGCGGCTCGGTGCGCATGCGCGCCACCCTGAACAATAGCGACGGCGCGCTGGTGCCTGGCCTGTTCGCCCGGGTGCAGCTGGCCGGTTCGCAAGACGTCAGGAGCGCGCTGCTGATCAACGACCGCGCCATCAGCACCGACCAGGACCGCAAGTTCGTCTACGTGGTCGGCGCCGACGGCAAGGCCGAGTACCGCTCGGTCACGCTGGGACCGCAAATCGAGGGCATGCGGGTGGTGCGCGACGGCTTGAAGGCGGGCGAAAAAATCGTCGTCAACGGTTTGCAGCGGGTCCATCCCGGCGCACCGGTGACGGCGCAGATGGTGGCGATGGATTTCGATCCGATGGCGCCCGCCAAGCCTGCTCCAGCCAAGCCGGAAGTAAAAAAAGATGACAAGTTAGCCGCCGTTAAGACCGGCGCTGTAAAGGAATAAGAATATGAACATTTCACGCTTTTTTGTCGACAAGCCGATTTTTGCGGCGGTATTGTCGATCATTATCTTCGTGGCGGGCTTGATCTCGATCTTCAAGCTGCCGATCTCGGAGTACCCGAACGTGGTGCCGCCGTCGGTGGTGGTGCGCGCGCAGTATCCGGGCGCCAATCCGAAGATCATCGCCGAAACTGTGGCCGCGCCGCTGGAAGAGCAGATCAACGGCGTCGAGAACATGCTCTACATGTCCTCGCAAAATACCTCGGACGGCGCACTGGCGCTGACCGTGACCTTCAAGATCGGCACCAACGTCCAGCAAGCGGAAACCGAAGTGCAAAACCGGGTGCAGCGCGCCTTGCCGCGCCTGCCGGACGAAGTTCGCCAGATCGGCGTGACGACCGTCAAGTCTTCGCCGAACTTGACCATGGTGGTCCACTTGCAGTCGCCGAGCGGCCGCTATAGCGACCTGTACCTGCGCAACTACGCGGTGCTGAACGTCAAGGACCAACTGGCGCGCCTGCCCGGCATGGGCGAGGTGCAACTGTTCGGTTCCGGCGACTATGCGATGCGGGTCTGGCTCGATCCGCAAAAAGTGGCGGCCCGTAACCTGACCGCGGGCGACGTCGTCAATGCGATCCGCGAGCAAAACGTGCAAGTCGCGGCTGGCGTGATCGGCGCCGGTCCGGCCAAGGACGCCGACTTCCAGCTGACCGTCAATACCCAGGGCCGTTTGCAAACGGTCGAGCAATTCGGCACCATCATCGTCAAGGTGAACGCCGACGGCGCGGTGACGCAGCTGAAGGACGTGGCGCGCCTGGAAATGGGCTCGAACTCGTATGCCTTGCGCTCGCTGCTGAACAATAAATCGGCGGTGGCGATTCCTATTTTCGAGGCGCCGAACGCCAACGCGCTGCAATTGTCCAGCGACGTGCGCGCCAAGATGGCCGAGCTGTCCAAGGATTTTCCCGAGGGCGTAACCTACAGCATCGTGTATGACCCGACCCAGTTCGTGCGCGAATCGATCAAGTCGGTGATCCACACGCTGATCGAAGCGATCATCCTGGTGGCGCTGGTGGTCATCATCTTCCTGCAAACCTGGCGTGCGTCGATCATCCCGCTGCTGGCGGTGCCGGTGTCCATCGTCGGTACCTTTGCCGTGATGCTGGCTGTCGGCTTTTCGATCAACACGCTGTCGCTGTTCGGGCTGGTGCTGGCGATCGGTATCGTGGTCGACGATGCGATCGTGGTGGTGGAAAACGTCGAGCGTAATATTACCAATGGCCTGGCGCCGCGCGAAGCGACCATCCAGGCGATGAAGGAAGTCAGCGGCCCGATTATCGCGATCGCGCTGGTGCTGTGTGCCGTGTTCGTGCCGATCGCCTTCGTGTCGGGCTTGTCGGGCCAGTTCTACAAACAGTTTGCGCTGACCATCGCCATCTCGACCGTGATCTCGGCATTCAGCTCGCTGACGCTGGCGCCGGCGCTGGCCGCATCGCTGCTGAAACCGCACGACGCGCCGAAGGACGCGCTGACGCGCGGCATGGACATGATCTTCGGCCGTTTCTTCAACTGGTTCAACCGCTTCTTCAACCGCGCTTCGCACAACTACGAAACCGGCGTCACCGCGGTCTTGCGCCGCAAGGGCGGTTCGCTGGTGGTGTATGCGCTGCTGGCGGTGGCCGCGGGCTTCATGTTCAAGCTGGTGCCGCCGGGCTTCGTGCCGGCGCAGGATAAACAGTACCTGATCGGTTTCGCGCAATTGCCGGACGCCGCGTCGCTGGACCGTACCGAAGCGGTGATCCGCAAGATGTCCGACATCGCCAAGGAAATTCCCGGCGTCGAATCGTCGATCGCTTTCCCGGGCCTGTCGATCAACGGCTTCACCAATGCGCCGAACGCGGGCATCGTGTTTACCGGTTTGAAACCGTTTGACGAACGCACCAGGCCGAGCGAATCGGGTGAGGCGATCGCCGCCGAAATCAACAAGCGCATGGGCGTGGTGCAGGATGCCTTCATCATGGTATTCCCGCCGCCGCCAGTCAATGGCCTGGGCACCACCGGCGGTTTCAAGCTGATGCTCGAAGACCGTGAAAACCTCGGTTACGACGCCTTGTACAAGGCGGTGCAGGCAGTGCAGATGAAGGCATGGCAAAACCCGAAACTGGCAGGCGTGTTCTCCAGCTTCCAGATCAACGTGCCGCAGCTGTTCGCCGACATCGACCGGGCCAAGGCCAAGCAATTGGGCGTGCCGCTGCAAACCATTTATCAGACCTTGCAGATCAACCTCGGTTCGCTGTACGTCAACGACTTCAACCAGTTCGGCCGCACCTACCAGGTGCGGGTCCAGGCTGACGCGCAGTTCCGTTCGCACGCCGAAGACATCGCGCAACTGAAGGTTCGCAACGACAAGGGCGAAATGATCCCGCTGTCGTCGCTGATGCGCATCAAGGACAGCTATGGTCCGGACCGCGTGCAGCGCTACAACGCCTACGTGTCGGCTGAAATGAACGGCGCTCCGGCCCCGGGCGTGTCGAGCGGCGAAGCGCAGGCTGAAATGACCAGGATCGTCAACCAAGTGCTGCCGAAGGGTATCGCCTACGAATGGACCGAGCTGGTGTACCAGGACATCTTGTCCGGCAATACCATGATCTACGTGTTCCCGATCTGCGTGCTGCTGGTGTTCCTGGTGCTGGCCGCCCAGTATGAAAGCTGGACCTTGCCGCTGGCGGTGATCCTGATCGTGCCGATGTCGATCCTGTGCGCACTGATCGGCGTCAAGCTGACCCATGGCGACAACAACGTGTTTACCCAGATCGCGCTGTTCGTGCTGGTCGGCCTGGCGTCGAAGAATGCGATCCTGATCGTCGAATTCGCCCGCGAACTGGAAACCCATGGCCGCACCATCGTCGAAGCCGCGCTGGAATCGTGCCGTCTGCGCCTGCGTCCGATCCTGATGACGTCGATCGCCTTCATCATGGGCGTGGTGCCGCTGGTGTTCTCGCACGGCGCCGGTTCCGAAATGCGTCATGCGATGGGCGTCGCGGTATTCGCCGGCATGCTGGGCGTGACCTTCTTCGGCCTGTTCCTGACGCCGGTGTTCTACGTCTTGCTGCGCAAGCTGGCCGACCGCTTTGAGAAAAAACCTGCCGCCGCGGCTGTCGCCGCGCCTGCTTTGGAAGGAAACCATTAATGAACTCGCATACCACGATGGCCAAGCGCGTTGCGCCGCTGCTGGCAGCGTTGCTGCTGGCGGCCTGCGCCGCGCCTGAATTCAAACAGCCGAAGGTCGACATTCCGGTCGCCTTCAAGGAATCGCAAGCGATTCAGACCGCGTCCGACGGCACCCAATGGAAACAGGCCGCATCGGCCGAAGCGCAGCCGCGCGGCGAATGGTGGCTGGCCTTTAACGATACGGCGCTGAACCAGCTGATCGCGGACGCCACCCGCGCCAACGCCAACCTGGCGGTGGCGGCGGCCCGCGTCAAGCAAGCCCGGGCGATTGCCGGCATCGCCGAAGCCGACCGCATTCCGCAAATCGGCGTGAATGCGGGCGCGCAGCGCAACCGTTCGTCGGCGCTGTCGCTCGGCTTGCCGAACGGCACGCCGGTGGCGCCGGGCATGATTTACCAGGCCAACCTGACGGCCAGCTATGAAGTGGACCTGTTCGGCCGGGTCGCCTCGAATGTCAGCGCATCGCAAGCCGATGCCGCCGCCGTCGAAGCGACTTACCGTTCGGTGCTGTTGTCCTTGCAGGCCGACGTGGCGCAAACGTATTTCAATTTGCGCGAAACCGACGCCGAACTGGCGACGCTGCAGGAGACCGTGCGTCTGCGTGAAGAAAACGTCAAGGTCAACCAGAGCCGTTACGACCTGGGCGACATCGGCGAATTCGACCTGGCCCGCGCCAAGACCGAATTGTCGACCTCGCGCGCCGAAGCCATCGGCTTGCAGCGCCAGCGCGTCACCAACGAGCACGCACTGGCGGTCTTGCTGGGCAAGCCGGCGGCCGAATTCACGGCCGGCGTCAGCCCGCTGCTGGACTCGAACCTGCTGCCGGTGATCCCGGCGGGCATGCCGTCGACTCTGCTGGAGCGCCGTCCTGACATCGCCGCCGCACAGCGTACCATGGTGGCCTCGAACGCCCGCATCGGCATCGCCAAATCGGCGATGTTCCCGGCGCTGTCGCTGAACGCCGCCGCCGGCAGCGCGACCGACACCTTCTCGGACATCTTCAAGTGGAGCAGCCGTTCGTGGGTGCTGGGCGCGCTGATGTCGATGCCGATCATCGACGGCGGCCGCAACAAGAACAACATCCTGCGCAGCGAAGCGGCGCTGGAAGAGTCGGTTGCCAGCTATCGTCAAAGCGTGCTGGTGGCGTTTGCCGAAGTCGAAGACAACCTGGCCGGCTTGCGCATTCTGGCGGGCCAGACCCGGCAGATCGACGAAGCCGTGGTATCGGCGCGCCGTTCGGCCGACCTGGCGCAAAAACTGTATGCGGCGGGCCGTTCCAGCTACCTGGACTTGCTCGATGCGCAGCGCAACCTGGCGGCCATCGAACGCAACGCGGTGCAATTGCGCGGCAGCCGTGCGGTGACCACCGTGGCGCTGATACGCGCACTGGGCGGCGGCTGGGGCGACCAGCCGGCCGCGGCGCAAGCCAGCGCGCAAGTCGCTTCGAACTAACCCGGTAGTTGTTGTGTTGAATACGGCGGATGCGCAGGTGCGCTCCGCCGTATTTTTTTGCCTTGAAAAATAATTGAATCCGATCCGCCATCCGAGTGCGTAAATAGCCCTGCAATCATGCACAGGCAGTCATTCAGGAGATAATCATGCGTACCTTTACCCCAGCAATGTTGTTTGCCGCATCCATCATGGCCGCGGGCGCCAGCTTCGGCGCGGACATCAGCGTCATGGTCGGCGGGCAGAGTATGTTGCCGAGCAAGGATATCGTCGACAATGCCGTCAACTCGGCCGATCACACCACGCTGGTGGCGGCGGTCAAGGCAGCCGGACTGGTCGACACGCTGAAAGGCAAGGGACCCTACACGGTGTTCGCACCGACCAATGCCGCGTTCGCGAAATTGCCGGCCGGCACTGTCGACAGCCTGGTCAAGCCTGAAAACAAGGCGACCCTGACCAAGATCCTGACCTATCACGTGGTGCCGGGAAAATATGATTTCGCAGCGCTGGCCAAGGAAATCAAGCTGCATGACGGCAAAGCGACGCTGCCGACCGCCAGCGGCGGCAAGCTGATGTTCGCGATGAACGGCATGCACAATATCGCGGTCATGGATGAGAGCGGCAATAGCGCCAATATCAGCACCTACGATGTCTATCAGTCGAATGGCGTGATCAATGTCATCGACAGCGTGCTGATACCGAAATAAAGGCTTTAGTTAAAGGCGTCTTCGGGGTCTGCCGCCAGCGGCAGGCTCAGCCCGGGATCGTCCAGGCCGGCATACAGAGGCGGTTCGGTGTGTTGGACAAACGTGTCGCAGGCGTAAAGAAAAGCCAGGCTGGCCAGCAATATGATGATATGTTTTTGCATGTCTGCCTTTGCTTGCGCGTCAGGGAGGCGCGGGACGATGTGCGCCACCGGCGCCTCAAAAAAAAGACAGGCAAGCCTGTCTTTTTTTGACATGGATGCAGCCCGGATTACTTGGCTGGAGCGGCTTCGGCTGCTGGCGCTTCGGTTTTGGCTTCAGCGGCTTTTTTTGCTTTTTTCGCTTTGTGGTGCGATTTTTTAGCGGCTTTTGCTGGCGCCGAAGCTTCCGCGCTGGCGGCTGCCGGTGCTGCCGCAGGAGCCGAAGCGGCAGGTGCTGGAGCTTGAGCGAATGCAGCGGAAGCGAACAGGCCGGCGATCAGGGTAGCGATAACTTTTTTCATGTTGTAATCCTCACGTGGTTGAATGTTGGGTAGTGCATTGAATCGGTGTAACTGAGTCCGTATCACTGAGCAAAAAACGCGTGCAGCAGGTGATCCGTTGACGACCTTTACAAAGGCTTACATTTGCCGCTGCGAAGCGGCGCTTACTTGGTGGCTGGCGCCGATGCCGCCGGCGTTGCCGACGCGGCTACCGCTTTCACTTCACCGGCGTTGACTTTGCTCTTTTTCACGCCGTGATGCGCTTTGACTGTGTCGGCGGTCTTGGCTTCCGCGCTGGCTGCCGGCACGGCGGTCGCCGCTTTGGCATCCGCCTTGACGACTTCCTTGCTGTGCTTGACTTCGGCTTTCATGGCGACCGGAGCGGAAGCGGCGGGGGCCGACGCGGCTGGCGCTGGAGCTTGAGCGAATGCAGCGGAAGCGAACAGGCCGGCGATCAGGGTGGCGATAACTTTTTTCATGGTGCAATCCTCAAGTGGTTGTTTAATGTGTGAGTGCTGGGATAATTCTGCTGTGGCTGAATTCCCGTGTCTCTGAGCAAAAAACGCGCTGGCGGACGGGACCGTTGACGGACATTACAAACGCTTACATCTGCGTGCAGATGCAAAAGAACAGGTAAGGAATACGTATGCAACAACAGAAAAAGAGCTGGGTCGTGATGGGCGTCAGTGCTTGCGGCAAGAGTGAAATCGGGCGCCGCCTGGCGGCCGCGCTGGACCTGCCGTTTATCGAGGGCGACGATTTTCATCCGGCCGGCAATGTGGCGAAGATGTCGGCGGGGATTCCCCTGACCGATGCCGACCGGGCTGGCTGGCTGTTGACGCTGCAGGCGAAAATCGCCGCCGCGCGTATCAATGGATCAGGACTGGTGCTGTCTTGCTCGGCGTTGAAGCGGTGTTACCGCGATGTGCTGCGCGGCGGCGATGCGGCGCTCGGTTTCGCGCACCTGGCCGGCGCACGTGATGTCCTTGCCGCGCGCATGACGGGCAGGGCGGGCCATTTCATGCCGCTGAACTTGCTCGACAGCCAGTTGGCCACGCTGCAACCGTTGCAATCGGATGAAACCGGCATCACGCTGGACCTGGAGCAGCAGCCGGATCGGTTGATTGCGGAAATAATTGCCTGGGGCGGTTGAGGCGCCGCCATACCGCCAGCGGCACTGTGCTGGTATCGGAACGGCTGAAATACAGCAGCAGGGAAGCGCCGGCCGCCAGCAAGCCGCCGGCCGGAGGCAGCCACGGCAACTCCAGACCGGAACCAGGGCACAGAGAGTCAGCCGCATGCCAAGCGCGTTTGCCAAAAGGCACGAATCTTGCTGCCGGCAAGGCGCGGTTGACCGCGCAGTTAAAGGAAGAAGGCTCGCAAGGCTTGTTTGCCTCGATCGCGATACGGCTGACGATGGGCGAGAAGGCCGACCTGGGGCCCGACCTGGATGCGTCGCTTGCGCCGGATGACGAACAGATGGACAAGGCGATCACCAGGAATTGTTCGTTTATCGATTCGGCGGTGCAGCGGTCGCAGGAAAAAGCCGGAGCTGTTTAGGTGTGACGTATGACTGAAACGCCGTCCGGAAATGAAAAAAGACAGGCGAACCTGTCTTTTTTCATCGGTGCAGCCCTGAATTACTTGGCTGGAGCGGCTTCAGCTGCTGGCGCTTCGGTTTTGGCTTCAGCGGCTTTTTTTGCTTTTTTCGCTTTGTGGTGCGATTTTTTAGCGGCTTTTGCTGGCGCCGAAGCTTCTGCGCTGGCGGCTGCCGGCGCTGCCGCAGGAGCCGAAGCGGCAGGTGCTGGAGCTTGAGCGAATGCAGCGGAAGCGAACAGGCCGGCGATCAGGGTAGCGATAACTTTTTTCATGGTGCAATCCTCAAGTGGTTGTTTAATCTGTTAGTGGGGATAATTCCCGTGTCACTGAGCAAAAAACGCGGTCGATTGCCTGAGCGTTGACGCCACTTACAATTGCTTACATTTGATTAATTTATATCGTATTCGAGGTCGTTCAACTGTTTGCTGAGACGCCACAGCCGGTCGGCCAGTGCATCATCGGCTGCTCGCCGCGCCAATACCGCGCACGCGAACCCGGCGCTCTACACCGCGTTCTTCTCGATCAGGCTGTTGGCGCAATCGAGCACGGTGGTGGCGGCAGGACGCGGCGTCCAGCCCAGCACGCGGCGCGCCTTGGCCGCGTTGAAGCTGTGCTTGCGGCCCAGGCCGGGCGTCACCACTTTCAGCGACGGATCGAACAGCGACAGCAGGCGCAGCGCGAAGTCCGGCATGCGGCGGGTCGGCACCTTGGCCGCCTGCGTGCCCAGCCTGCTGCGCAGGGTGCCGGCGATATCTTTCATCCACAGGTAATCGCTGGCCGCGATAAAGCGCTGGCCGGCCGCTTCCGGCGCCGTCATGGCGCGGATATGCGCATCGGCCAGGTCGCGCACATCGACGACATTGAAGCCCAACCTTGGATAGGCCGGCATCTTGCCGCTCAACAGGCGGCCGATGACTTGTACCGAACCGAGGTTGTCGGCGCTCAGCAGCGGGCCGAACACGGCGCTGGCCAGCACGGTGGTCAGCGTGGTGGCGCCGCCATGCGTCCGCATGAAATCCCAGGCCGCCATTTCGGACAGTATTTTCGATTTGCGGTAGGGCGGCAGGTTGCGGTCGTCCGGGTTGCTCCAGACGGTTTCGTCGTTAAAGCTGTCGGGGCCGCGCTGCGGCGGACACGAGGCAGCCGTGGACGACGTCATGACGACTCGCTTGACGCCGGCCCTGGTGGCGGCGCGCAACACCCGCAGCGTGCCGTCGCGGGCCGGGATGATCAATTCATCGGGATCTTTTGTGCCATCGCCGCCGAGCGGCGAGGCGACATGCAGCACGTAGTCGCAGCCGGCCATCGCGGCATCCCAGCCAGCGTCGCTGGTCAGGTCTGCGCCGTGGAAGGTCAGCTTGTCGCCGGCGTCGACGACCGGGACCAGCATGGCGCGGATCGCGGCTTCCCTGGACAGGCTGCGCAAGGTAGTGCGCACGGTGTAGCCGCGCTTTAACAGTTCGGCGATACACCAGCCGGCGACAAAGCCACTGCCTCCGGTCACTAAAACGGTATCTGACATGGTCATGCTCCCATATTTGTGACTGTCTGGACAGTCATTATCGTACTTCAAAAAAAGCCGCACAGGCGCGGCGTCTGATTTCCAAGGTGAACCAGCTGACGGCATCAGGTCAGCGCCCGCCACAACATGGCGAACCCTGTATCGCAATGCAATTGTGCTTGCGCCGGATGGGCAATCATGTAATCCATGGTCGCGCCCGACAGCGAACTGACCACCGCAAAAATGAACGGCAGCGGATGGTCGCGCAGCGGGCCGCCGGCGCAGGTACGCTGTATCAAGTCGACGATTCCCATCGACGCTTGCTGGCCGGCGGCCCGGCTGGCCGGGCTGATGTCGTCCGACATGGACAGTTGCGCCATCGCCTTGCGTTTATCGGGCCAGCTGGTGGCCCATTGCATCCAGCGCGTCCACACGTGCAGCGTTTGTGCGCGCAGGTCGGCGCCGGCCGGCAGTTGCTGCATCGCGCTGCTCATCACTTCCTGTTTCAGTTCCACATACAACTGGCTGAACAGCTCGGCCTTGGTGTCAAAATAATTGAACAGCGAGCCATTCGCCACGCCGGCTTCTTTCGCGATAGTCGCGGTCGGCGCGCCCAGGCCCTGGCTGGCGATCACGCGGATCGCCGCCGCCATGATCGCGTTGCGCTTGTCTTCACTTTTGGGCCGGGACATGGTTACCTCACTCATTGCATTCACTATCGAGTTCGCATGATATATCAAGAGTGACTGATCAGTCAATTAAATTTTCAGTGCCGGTCGATCATTTTTTGCCGTTGTTGCCGCAGCAATAAAAAAAGACAGGCGTACCTGTCTTTTTGGAACTGCGAAACGGCGCTTACTTAGAGCCTATCCCAGTAGTGAGCGTCGTCTACTGGCCGCGCATCAGGAGCGCGGACCAGGCGTGAGGAGCAAGCGTGGCGAGCCACGCGACGACGATCAACGCAGTCCCCGTTCCTGAGGGGCGCCAGAAGAGGGCGTATTCATCTACTGGGATAGGCTCTTAGTGGCTGGCGCCGATGCCGCCGGCGTTGCCGACGCGGCTACCGCCTTCACTTCACCGGCGTTGACCTTGCTCTTTTTTACGTCGTGATGTGCTTTGACCTTATCGGTCTTTTCGGTCTTGGCTTCTGCGCTGGCTGCCGGCACGGCGGTCGCCGCTTTGGCATCCGCCTTGACGGCTTCCTTGGTATGCTTGGCTTCGGCTTTCATGGCGACCGGAGCGGAAGCGGCGGGCGCTGGTGCTTGAGCGAATGCAGCGGAAGCGAACAGGCCGGCGATCAGGGTGGCGATAACTTTTTTCATGGTGCAATCCTCAAGTGGTTGGGGTGTCGGTTTGTGCTGGGATGATTCCCGTGTCACTGAGCAAAAAACGCCGTGGCGGACGCTGGCGTTGACGGCGATTACAAACACTTACATTGCGCTGTCGGCAGCGGTAGCGGCATCGACAAAGCGGGTTCTGCTATATTGGCCGCCAATGTAAAGTACACCATCAAAAAGTTCCCCATCAATTCACGGCCAACCTACAGTCACATCATGAAAACCAGTGCATTCGATGGCGTCGAAGCGTTCCTCGCGGTAGCCGAGCTAAAAAGTTTTACCACCGCCGCGGCGCGTCTCGGCATCACGCCGACCGCCGTCAGCAAGGCCGTCAAATTGCTGGAACAGCGCCACGGCGTGATCCTGTTCCAGCGCACCACGCGCAACGTCGCGCTGACCGAAGCGGGACTGAGCCTGTTCGCCGGCATGCGTCCGGCGGCGGCCCAGATCGGCGACGCCTTCGCCGCCCTGAACGCTTACCGCGACCGGCCGTCCGGCACCTTGCGGCTGACTGTGCCGCGCGCCTTGGGGGCGCTGGTGATGCAGCCGCTGGCCAGCCGCATGCGGCAAAACTGCCCGGACGTCAAACTCGATATTTCGCTCGACGACGGCACCGTCGACCTGGTCGAGCAAGGCTACGACGCCGGCATCCGGCTTGGCCAGTCGGTGGCGCAAGACATGGTGGCGATACGCCTGACGCCGGACTTGTCCTGGTCGGTGGTGGGCGCGCCATCCTATTTCGCGGCGCACGGCCGGCCCGCCACGCCGGAACAACTGGTGCGGCACGAAACCATACGCTACCGCTTCCTGACGTCGGGCACGCTGCCGCGCTGGAAATTCATCGAGCAAGGGCAGGCCTTCCACGTCGAAACGTCGGGTGGATTGATCGTCAACGACACCACGCTGATCGCGCATTTCGCGCGCCAGGGGTTGGGGCTGGCGTATATGGCGGACATGGAAATCGCCGGCGATGTCGCCGCCGGGCGGCTGGAGCGGGTGCTGGAATCGTACATCCCGGCCACGCCGGGGCTGTATCTGTATTTTCCGGTGCGCACCCAGCACCAGCCCAAATTGCGCGCGCTGATCGACCTCGCGGCGCAACTGGCATATTGAGTGCGCATGCTTGAAACGATGGGCGCCAAGTACGCCGATCAGTAAAGTTGCAGACGTAAAAAAAGACAGGCAAGCCTGTCTTTTTTTGACATGGATGCAGCCCGGATTACTTGGCTGGGGCGGCTTCTGCTGCTGGTGCTTCGGTTTTGGCTTCAGCGGCTTTTTTTGCTTTTTTCGCTTTGTGGTGCGATTTTTTAACGGCTTTTGCTGGCGCCGAAGCTTCTGCGCTGGCGGCTGCCGGTGCTGCCGCAGGAGCCGAAGCGGCAGGCGCTGGAGCTTGAGCGAATGCAGCGGAAGCGAACAGGCCGGCGATCAGGGTAGCGATAACTTTTTTCATGGTGCAATCCTCAAGTGGTTGTTTAATCTGTTAGTGGGGATGATTCCCGTGTCACTGAGCAAAAAACGCGTGGACTAGGTGATCCGTTGACCGCCTTTACAAACGCTTACATTTGCCGTTGTCGTCATGTTTTGCGGCATTCGCAGCGGCGCCCAAGGCCGGCAGAATGACAGCGAAAAAAAAGACAGGCGAACCTGTCTTTTTATGGAAACCGTTTTGAGGCTTACTTGGCGGCAGGTGCTGCCGCTGGTGCTGCGTCGGCCTTGACGTCGTCAGTTTTGGCCTTGGCTTTTTCGCAGCGTGATGCGCTTTGACTTGCTTGGCGCCAGGCAGTTTCGTTGCGCCAGGCTCGGCGACATCCTTGAGCGGCAGAGTTTGGGCTTTCATCGCCACTGGCGCGGAAGCGGCTGGAGCCGGAGCTTGAGCGAATGCAGCGGAAGCGAACAGGCCGGCGATCAGGGTAGCGATAACTTTTTTCATGGTGCAATCCTCAAGTGGTTGTTTAATCTGTTAGTGGGGATGATTCCCGTATCACTGAGCAAAAAACGCAATGGCGAACTGGTCCGTTGACGGGCTTTACAAACGCTTACATTTGCCTTGTTGTCATGCCTATGGCGCAGGTGAGTGCCGATGGGGGCGTGAGCGTAAACGAAAAAAGACAGGCGAACCTGTCTTTTCCCAGAGTAGGGCCGGATTACTTGGTGGGGGTTGCTTCAGCTTTGGCTTCGTCGGCCTTGGCCTTGGCTTTTGCTGCCTTGTGGTGGGCCTTGGTTTTGGCTTCCTTGGCGTCGGCTTTGGCGCTGGCGACGTCTGCTTTTGCATCGGCGGTTGCCGCGGCTTCCTTGGCGTCGGCTTTAGCGACGGCCTTGCTTTCTTTTGCGTCTGCTTTGGCCACTTCTTTCGTATGTTTTGCTTCGGCTTTGGCCGGCACAGAGGCTGCAGGCGATTGCGCGAATGCTGCAGTTGCGAACAAGCCAGCGATCAGAGTAGCGATTACTTTTTTCATGGTTCAGTCCTCAAGAAGTGATTCAAAGATGTATGTTCAAGCGGGATCATTCCCGTCTCAGGTCCAGAAACGCGCCGCTTGCCGCATCCGTTGACGTTGATTTACGGATATTTGCAAATAGTTTTCATCTTTTTTCGCCTATGCTTGCAACAGAAATGAATAATGTAAAAAGAATATTATTTGCTCATCATTGTGGAAAGTGGTGCACCCGCTAAGCATGGGACTGTGCAGCCAGTCACCATGCAATAGGCGGGTCTGTTGCGGTCAAGCCGTATCAGGGCTGGGATACCGTGAAATCATTTCCTGGGCAGTTCCGTGCCGCTCGATTGGATGAGCTGGCGGCGTTGAAGAGCGACGCTCAATGGACGATAAACCATGTCCACAGCCGTCTCGATGTCGGCAAGCAGCCGTGGGATGATGCCGATGGCGGCGTTGCCTCGCTTTACAAGTCAGCTTGCCGCATGCTGCGAGGCGTTTTTGTTTGCGTCGCTTGAAACGTCGATCCATGGCGACTGCGAGGGCGACGATTTCTCGATCAAATACCCCAGATTCGGCTGGATCAACTCAATATGGCGGGCCATCACAACGCCTTCGTCGCCTTCCTTGTTGATTGCCGGGATATAAAAGAGATCGCCAGCATTGCTGGTGCTTGTCAGTTGTTTAATTCCACGCCTCCTGTCTTGTCGAGCTGGATGATTTTCTATTTTAATAATTAATATTTTAAATTAAAGCATGATGTTTCTTGTCGCATTTTTCAACTCCGCGGTGAAATCTGTTGAACGTGCTTGTGGGACAAGTTTTTCTGATACATCCTCTGCTTTTTGAAATGCATATTTGAGTAGATTTGTATCAGATGTTTTTATTGCATACCCTACTAAATGTTCCAGGAAAGCCCTCAAGTCACCTGGCCAAAAATGGTGCATCGGTTTCATGAACTCTTCAATTGTCGTTTTTTGGTTCAGATGCGGATTAATAAAATTTTCTTCTTCCGATTTTATTTGCCTTGCGTAGTTTTTTGCGAAATCGATAGAAGTTTCTTTTGAGTTGCAATGGTATATGGTTTTATCATTGGAAAATCTTCCTATCGTGGAATAGATTCCTACGCCTTCCCAATATGCTGTGGATTTTTGATAGTCGTAATCCTCTGATAATTTACTGTTTTTGAAAATATCCTTCATTATTTCCGATAAATCTTTATATATAATTTTTATTTGCCCAAATGCTTTGTAATTTCCTCTTCCGTTAAGTGAATAGCTCAATACAGTTTTTTGTAATGCATTTTCTTTTGTGAAAATATTAAGTTCCACTGATGATGTTTCTTTGTCGAAGCAATACCCGACGTTTTCCATTTCCCGTGTTAGTTCTTGAAGAATTGCTTTTGCTATTGATGTTTTTGACATGTTATACCATTATTTTAATATTTTTCCCGTTCTATGGTCGACGGTTAATTCTATTGTTTTGAGCGGACCAGTGTCAGACCCTTTTCCTCCTGAAATTTTCCCATCAATTTTTCGCGTACCCCATGTGGTATTTCCATTAGAAGATTTCCCCACTGCTATATCAGCATCTTTGGATAACTGACTTGGATTTCTATATGCACCTCCCGTTTTTACTTCCACGTGGAGCAACTCGCCAGTTTTTCGATCTTTGATCAAAATATCCATTTTTCGGTAATGACCATTCCCAGGTGTATTTACTCGTACCTCTTTGTCAATCACCTCAAATCTTTTTGAGCTGAGCAAGCGCGCCAGAAATTCATCGCGTCCGGAATTTCCTTGGGTCTGGTTGGCTTGAGGACTGCACGTCCAGCCCCAAGGATCTATCCACGTTAGCGGATTTGGTGCATATGTATAAAGATTGGCCCCGCCTGCCAAGCCAATCGGATCAGGCGAAATGAACTTCCCGATATCCGGATCATAAAACCTGGACGTGTTGTAGTGCAGCCCGGTATCCCGGTCCAGATACTGGCCCTGGAAGCGCAGGTTTTGCGGCAACGGTTGGCTGGCCGGCTGGCCGGGTTCGGCCAGCTCCCACGTTTCGCTGACGGTGTTGCCCCAGGTCTTGTACTGGGCTTGCCATACCAGCTTGCCATTGGCGCCGCTCAGTTCTTCCGGCATGCCTGAAACATCGTTATGAAAATAGTACACCTTGCCCGCTACCGTGTCGTTTGCGTCCGGCAACGGTGTGCAAGGTGCGGCGACGGCATCGCTGGCGGCCTGGCTGTCTATCCTTGCCAGCGGTGCATAACTATCGGGTTCATACAGATAGGTGGCGACATCGCCGCCGCGCTGTTCCTGCAGCATGCGCAAGCCATCCCACAGGAAGCGGGTGGTGCCGAAGGCGTCGGTTTTCTTGATCCTGCGCCCCAGCGCATCGTAATCGAAATAGACCAGTTGGCGCACGCCGGATCGCACCGTTTCGACTTCCCGCAAGCGGTGTTCGCCGTCGTAACGGAAATGCTGCACGGTATGGGCGCCGATCTGTTTGCTTTCCAGCCGGCCATGCACATCGTAGTCGAAGCGTTTGTCTTCGAACATCAGCAGGCGGTTATGTTTGACGTAGCCGGCTTGCTGCGTGCTGTCGACCAGGTTGGCCGCCGCATCCCAGTTGAACAGTTCGCGCCGCGCCGCCTGGGCGCTGCTCACAATGCGCCCGAGCGGGTCGTATAGATAGTGGCTGACGCCGTTACGGGAATGGCGCTTTTGTGTCATTTCCCCGGCCGGGTCGTAGCGCCACTCCTTGCGCAGCACGGTATCGTGCCGGGCTTCCCCGCTGGCGTGCTGCCAGGTTTTCCGGCCCATGCTGTCATAGCCGAAGCTGCTGCCGAGACGGCCCTGGCTGCGCGACACTTCGCGGTGCAAGTCGTCGCGTTCGATGTCGCTGACGATGCCGCCGTCGATATTGATCTGGTGCAAGTGGCCGGAGCCGTAATACAGGCTGTTGATAGTGCGTCCATCGGGCAGCGTGGTGGCGCTGCGGTTGCCCAGTGCGTCGTATTGATGACTGAGCTTGCCCATCTGTCCCGTTTCGCTGAGCAATTCGCCGCGCGGGCTGTAGCTCAACATTAAGTGATCGTGCACGGTGCGATGGCCGCCGCTGTCGCTGTATTGCCGGGCCTGCACTAACTGGCCAATCTGGTCGTAGCGGTAGGCGGTGCCGCGGCCGCGCGCGTGTCTGGCGCTGAGGCGGCCCAGCGCGTCGCGCTGCATGCGCAAGGTCAGGGCATCGGTTTCGCCGACGGCGTCGGTGACACTCACCGGCAAGCCGCGTGCATCGTGGACGATGTGGCGGATCGTGCCGTCGAGGCCGGTTTCTGCGATGACGTGGTCGTTGCGGTCGTACTCAAAACGGTAGGCTTCGCCGTTTTCATTGACCAGCCGTTGCAGCCGGTGGGCATTGTCGTAGACAAACTGCACGCTGTGGCCGAGTGGATTGGTGCGGCGTGTCAGCAGGCCGCGCCGGTTGCGCTGGTATCGGGTTTCACGGCCGGCGCTATCGATGCTGGCAGTCAGTTGGCCGAGCGCATCGTAGCGCAATCTTTGCAGGCTGCCGTCCGCTGCGGCAATGCTGTGCAGACGGCCCAGTGCATCGTTGTCGTAGCGCGTGGCATGGCCCAGCGCGTCGGTGACGGATGCCAGCGCGCCGCGCGTATCGTAGGCGAAGGCGCTGTGCTTGCCGGAACAGTCGGTGTAGCCGGTCAGTTGCCCACATACATTCCATTCCAGGTGTGTATAGCCGCCGCGCGCGTCGCGTATGGTGTGCGGCAAGCCGCGGCTGTCATGGAATTGTTCGGTTTCATAAGCGGAGGGGTCGGTGGCGGCGATCAGGTTGCCGCGCTGGTCATAAACATAAGACCAGCGGTTGCCGGCCGCGTCGGTCTCGGCGGTCGGCACGTCGAGACTGGCATGCCATTCCGTTTTTTCGATTTGGCCCAGCGCATTGATGACGGTCAGCAGCCGGCCGGCGGCATCGTATTCGCAGCGGGTGACGGCGCCGGAGGGATCGCCGCATTCCACCAGTTGCCGGTTGGTATCCCACAGGTAGCGCCAGACATGTCCTTCGGCATCGGTATAGGCGGCCGGCTGCTGGTCGTCGTTCCAGTCCCATCGATATTGTCTGCCAAGCTGGTCGTTCACGCTGGTATAGCGCAGCAGCAGGTCGTAATGGAAGTCATACCCTTCGCCATCATCGGTCCAGTGCCTGGCCACGCGGGCATGGTTGCCGCTGCCGCTCCATTCATAATGGCATGACAAGCCGCCCGGCACGCTGTGTTCGCTCATCAAGCCTTGGCGGTAGGCGAAACGGCGCACTTCTTGTCCGCTGCGGTCGTGTACTTGCGCCAATTCGCCTTGCGCGGTGTAGCGGTATGACATCAGCGTCTCGGCCGGCTCGTCCAGCGCGCCTTTGCCCAGGCGCACTTCTGCCACGCGCGCGGGGAATGACGGGTCGTACAGCAAGTCCAGCCGCCGTCCGCAGCCGTCGTTGATGTGCAACAGGCGGCCAGTTGCGTCGTAGCGCAGCGCGTGCCAGTTGCCGTTACGGTCTTCCAGCCGCTGCAGTTTGAGCGTGCCGGCAAAGTGCGGGGCGGGCAGGCCGAAGTCGCGGTACATGCCGTCGATGCTTTCCACCAGATACTGTCCCAGTTCGGTGCAGATCAGGTAATACCCTTCGGCTGTGCTGTAATGGCTGCTTCCGGGCTGCACCGGCGGAAAGGTGATGCGCCGTCCCTGCCAATCGCAATAGTGCAGGGCGGCTACTTGCCCCGCCGCATCGCGCTCGATGCTCAAGGCGACTTCATAGGGCACGCTCCAGCCAGGTCCGAACAAGCCGCCGTCGCGCTGGTCGTGGCTGCTGTAAAAACGGCACCATGCCAGCGCCAGCGGGCCGGGCAGGAGGAAGTCGGGCGTTTCGCGCAGCACCTTGCCGCCGGTAATCACGTTCACCGGGTGGCCGATATAGTTCTTGATGTGGTGGCCGACCATGCTGCCGGCCATCGCTGCGCCAAAGTTCATCAGCAGGCAGGGCAGTGCCGATTTCAGCGCCGACAGGTTCATCTTGCCGCGTCCGCACAGCGCCAGCGCGACGCCGAGCGCGACGCCGAGGGCGCTGATCCACCATGGCCGTTCGTCTTCGATGTCGCGCACGGTGACAGTGCCGCCGCCGATGAACACATTGTCCGAGCCGGCCGCGATGGTGCCGCCGCAAGTGGTCTTGTCGCCGGAGCGCGCCGCCGGGTGGCCGTCGATGAAGACGTTGTCCGAACCTTGGGCGATCATCGGCGGCGGGCCGGACGCATGCATTGCGCAGGCGATGACATCGAGCGGGCCGGGCGCGGCGGCGCGCGCCGCCGCCAGCGAATTGGTGCGCACGCCGGGCGAGCCGCTGACGATCTTGCCTTCGATCGATGGCGGTATCAGCGCATCGACCAGCCGGTTGATGTGATGGTCGATAAAACCGTTCAAGCCGCTGCCTTCCATGGCCGCGCCGACCGCAAAGCCGATCGCCAGCAGCGCCACCAGGCCCAGGCCGCCGGTCGCCAGCGTGGCGACCAGGGCGGCGCTGACGGCGATCGTCAAGGCCGCGCCGACCAGCGCGCCGACGATCAGCGAACCGCCCATCTTGGCAAGGTTGCCCCAGATCGAGGTGTGGGCGATCGGGTCGGTCAGGCGGGCGGCGGCCGGGCACATCGGATGTTGCTCAAGGCTGATCCAGACTGGCGGGTGACGCTCTGAAGCTGGCCAGCAATACTTCGGCATACGCTTGCTGTTGCGTCGTCAGCGGCGATGCACAACTCAGCGTGAACAACAATACGGCCACACCGCCGAGGCTGGCCACGGTCTGGCGCTGGTGGATGCTGCTGCCGTTTTGCCTGAAGGATGTCGACACTTGCAGGCCGGGAAGTTGCGCCGCGCCGAGATGGACTTCGCAACGGTCTTGCTGCTGGAAATGTTTGACTTGCGACGCCATGGTACGCAATTGCCGGGTCAGGAATGTGTCGAGATTTTCGCCTTCCTGCAACTGGTCGCGGGTCACTACCAGCGTCAGTCCGCCGGGCCCGTGGTTCAGTATCAGCAGGTTGATGCTGCGGTCCTGTGCGCCGTCCGGAACGGTGAAACTGCCTTCCTCGATGTGATAATCCATGCTGGCCTCGCTGGTGATGAAGTGGAGAAACAGGTGTTAGCTGGCGCCGAACTGGGCATCGACATCGGCGCTGATCGCGGCGCCGCCTTTCGGGCTGGCGGCGACCGCCGCCGCGCCGCCGTCCGGGTTCAGGTCGATGATCTTGCCATTCATTTGCACCGGGCCGTTGGCGCTGATATTGATGTTTTTGCCGGTGATGGCGACATTGCCGCTCTTGTCCATGTAAAACTTGGCCTGGCCGCAGGTGATTTCAAAACTGTCGCCGGCTTCGATCTTGTAATGCTGGCCGACCAAGGTATTCTTGTCGGTCCCGACCTGTTGCAAGGTGCCGGCCTTGACGGTTTCCACCAGCATGTTCTGGATGCGGCGCTGTTCGTCGTGGCCGACAAAATGGCTGCGGTCATGCGCCACGGCCAGCGTTTCATCGTGCTTGATGTTGGTATCCAGGTTGCGTTCCGCTTGCAGCCACACTTGTTCGGCGCCTTTTTTATCGTCGAAGCGCAGCGCGTTGGCGTTGTCGGGGCCGCCGCCCGGCGTCGAGCGCGACAGGATGCCGCTCTGGGTTTTGTTGGCGGGTAAGGTCCAGGCCGGCATATTGTCGGCATTGGGCACCGTGCCGGTGACCAGCGGCCGGTCGGGATTGCCGTCGAGAAATTGCACGATGACTTCGCTGCCGACGCGGGGGATCGACGTCATGCCGAAACCGGGACCCGACCAGGCGCTGGCCACGCGTACCCAGGCCGAGCTTTTATCGTCGTAGGCGCCGACCCGGTCCCAGTGGAACTGGATCCGTATCCGGCCGTATTCATCGGTATGGATGTCGTCGCCGGCGGCGCCGACCACCAGCGCCGTCTGCACGCCGTAGATTTTCGGTTCGCTGCTGTTGTAGCCGCGTCCGGGCCGCCACGGGATCGATTTGCGGATGCAGCGCATGTGGTTGCTGTAGTGCGATGGCGCGGCCTGGCCGGACTGGTAATTATTGCTGGCGTGATGGCGCACTTCGATGATCAGGAAGATCCTGGTTTGCGCTGCGCCGTCCACATCATCGAAGTGGCCGCTGAGTTCGAAGCAGCGGCCTGGCTGGGCGCTGCGGTCGTTGCCGGCGCCGTCAAAATGCTTGGCGCCGGCTTCGATTTCTTCCAGTCGCAAGCGGGTCTGCATATCGCCGTCGGCGCTGTCGCGAAAGCCGTAGGCGCCGCTGTACTCATGGACTTCCTGGCGCAGCACATTACCTTGCTGGTTGGTGCTGGGCAAGCCGACATGGCCGGGGCGCGGGTCCTTGAAGTCGAAACTCGACAGGGCCACGCTGGCCGGCACCAGCCGCCGTACCGGCGCCCACTCGGCCAGGCCGTCGTCTTCGCTGGCGCCGGCGGCGCCCTGGAACGGTATGTCGCCGCGCTCGCCATCGATGGCTGCGGCTTGCGTGCTATCGTCCGACAGCACCAGCGTGTGGCCGTCGGCCCGGTGTTCGTACCAGTACAGCCAGCCTTGCTGTTCCCAGCGCCGGTGCAGGTAGTTATAGTCGCTTTCGTGGTATTGGCAGGCGTCGGTCATCACCGCATCGGCGCCGGCGATGCGCAAGGCGCTGTCGCGCACCAGGTAGTCGGCGAAGATGTCGTCGGTTTGCGCGCGCAGGTTTTTGTTATGAAATAAATAGTTGTCCTGGCGCAGGCGCAGATAGGCCAGCCACGGCAGCAGCACCATGCTGTAATACACTAGGCCGCCATCGGCGCGCAGCCGGCGGAATTCGAATACATAACCGTTGAAGTAGCGCAGGCCGCGGTCTTCGCGCACCAGTTCGACGGTGACCATCTTGCCTTGCACATCCTTGAGGGCGATACCGGCGTCGTCGGAAATGATTTCCACCGTGAATTGAAAGTCGCGCGACAGGCTTTCCAGCGCATCGATGCGGTTGGCCAGCATCACCGCGTCCGGCCCGTCCTGGTGCGGAAAGTGCAGTCGCAGCAGGCGGTTGTTCTGGCGCTGCCAGGCCAGCGACGACAGCGTTGGGCCGCCTGCCGCGGCGGCGGATTTGTTGAATATCGTGCTCATGCTGGCATCCTCGCTAGTGCTGCCGATATTTTCGGAATAATATAAAAAAATATAATGAAAATAAGTCTAGCGAGTGCTTTTTATAAAAGCAATCTCAATCCGACACAATGTTGAGCACGTCATGCATGCTGCTTGAATAAATCATCGAGCAGGTCATGCGCCTGCTGGCCGCCGGGTCGTGGATGGCCGTCGCTATCAAGCTGTGCGACACGGCGTCGGTATTCTCCAGGCCCGACGCCGGTGCGGCGCTTGAACGCGCGGTTGAAAGACGCTTCCGACTGGTAGCCGACGACATCGGCGATCTGCCCGATCGATTGGCGGCTGCTTGCCAGCCATTGCTCGGCTTGCGCCATCCGCAGCCGCTGCAGTACCTGCGCCGGGCCCATGCCTGCGGCGAGCCGGAACAGGCGCATGAAAGTGGTCCTGGACAGGCTGCAGGCGCTGGCCATCTGGTCGATGCTGCAGGCGGCGCCGGGGGCGCTCAGCATGCGTTGCAGCGCTGGCGCCAGGCGTGGCTCCGCCAGCAGCGCGAACAGGCCGTCCAGGTGGGACGATTGCCGCAGCCAGCTTCGCAACAGCAAGGAAAACAGCGCCGACGCCAAATGAAAGATCACCGCTTCCGCTCCCGGCGCCGACTGGGCCGCTTCATCGTGGAGCAACAGGATCAGGCGGCCCAAGCCGGCCAGGTCGGACCGGCCCGCGGTGCGGATCAGCACCATGTGCGGCAGCGCCGCCATTAGCGCGGTGGCCGCCGAGGAGGCGCCATGAAATTGCCCGCATAAAATTTCCGTCCCGGCACCGGTGGCGTGGACCATGCCGGCCTGGAGGCTATGCGCATGACCTTGTGGAAACAAGATCACATCGCCGGCATGCAGCGTGACCGCATCGCCGCCGCTGATGTGCACGTTGACGCTGCCGGATACGATCAGGTGATACGGTGCGACGCCATGCGATTGCGCCAGGTGTTCCATGCGTGACGGCACACCCAGCACGCAACGGCTGTTGAGCGCCGTATGCACCGGGTGCAGCGACAGAAGCCGGCTTAACGCGTCCAATATGGCCCTGCGTCAGGCGGCTGGTTTTGGTACGGCAGCATCGATGTTTCTCCTCAAGACGCCGTGACTATACCGTTGCCGGCCGTATTTTGCTCATGCTGGACGGGCGCCGCGTCGCGCGGCGCCACCTGCAGCTGGGCAGGCGTGCGCTGGTGGATTGCCAGGCTGAGGATATCGGGACGCGAGTAGTGTCCGACCGAATCCATCATGCGTTTGCGGTTGACGATCTCGCCCAGGTCCAGGTCCGCCACCAGGATGCCTTCGCCGCTGGTCAGCGGCGGCACCAGGTGGCGTCCGTCGGGGCCGATGATCGCGGTCATGCAGCCGCCGCTCAGCACGACCTGCATGTCCGGATCGTCGGTGATGCCGGCGACTTGCTCAGGCGTCAGCCAGCCGGTGGCGTTGATCACGAAGCAAGCGCTTTCCAGCGCGTGATTACGCAACTGGATTTCCGTCTGCTCGGTAAATACCGGGCCGAATACGGAGCCAATATAAGTTGCGATATGGATTTGCTCGTGCTGCGCCATCAGTGCGAAGCGCGCCAGCGGATTATAGTGCTCCCAGCAAGTGAGCGCGCCCAGGCGGCCGACATCGCTGTCGACGACCTTGAGGCTGGCGCCGTCGCCCTGGCCCCAGATCATGCGTTCGTGGAACGCCGGCAGCGTCTTGCGATGCTTCATGATCAAGGCGCCATCGGCGTCGAACACCAGCTGGGTGTTGTACAGCGAACCGTGGTCGCGCTCGGTAACCCCGACCGAGATGACGATGCGGTGCGCGCGCGCCGCCGCTGCCAGCGCATCGGTCACCGGACCGCCGATGGTGACCGCGTTGTCATACAGCCGGTTATGTTCGGCCGCGATCTTTGCCGGCGGGTGCACCAGCGAAAAGTAGGGGTAGTAAGGAATAAACGTTTCCGGGAAAACTAGCAGCCGGCAGTCGCGTCCGGCGGCTTCCTTGACCGCCGCCAGCACACGCTCCAGCGTGCCCGTGGGGTTGCTCAGGTCCGGCGCGTATTGCACAGCGGCGACGCGGATGGTTTCTTTTACTGGGTGTTTTTGGTGCATCAGAGTTCCTTGGGAGCAAATGAAAAAGGGCCCGGCGCTGCTTGGCGGCAGGCTCCACAGCGACGGCTGGTGGCGAAACGCCTATCTCGCCGCGACGCATTCAACTGTAGTGGGAATGGCGCGTGCTGGCCATGTCGCGGCGATCCGTTCTATTGACCATTCGTCCCGATCGAAAGGGGCGCTTGTTGCGGCGGCCATGCAGCGGCCCGAAGCCACGCAGTTCAAGCCGCGCAGATCGATGCCCGCGGCCTGGCCATGGCGTGTTCCTTGTGCCAGCCCGCTATTCGCCGACGCTGCCGGTCACCGGCAAGACAATCCCGGTGATGTAGCTGGAACAGGCGGCCGACGCCAGGAACACATAGGCCGGCGATAATTCCTCCGGCTGGGCCGGGCGGCCCATGCTGGTGTCCTGGCCGAAGCCGGCGATCTGGTCCGGCGATTTGTCGGCCGGATTGAGCGGCGTCCATACCGGGCCGGGCGCGATCGCGTTGACCCGGATGCCTTGCTCGATCAGGCTGGACGCCAGCGACATCGTGAACGCGTGGATGGCGCCCTTGGTGGTTGAATAATCGAGCAGTTTTTTCGAGCCTTTCAAGCCGGTCACGGAACCGGTGTTGATGATGGCGGCGCCACGCCGCAAGTGCGGCAAGACTGCCTTGGCCATGTGGAAATAACCGTAGACATTGGTCTTCATCGTCAAATCAAAACGTTCCTCGGTCAATTCCATGAGCGATTCGGCATGCTCCTGGAACGCGGCGTTGTTGACCAGCACGTCGATACGCCCGAAGGTGGACATGACTTGGCGGGCCACGCCCTGGCAAAACGCGGGGTCGCGCACGTCGCCGCTGATCAGCAGGCAGCTCTGGCCCTCGGCCTCGACGTAGCGCTTGGTTTGGTTGGCGTCTTCATGTTCATTCAGGTAAATCACGGCCACGTCGGCGCCTTCGCGCGCGTACAGCACGGCCACCGCGCGGCCGATGCCGGAATCGCCGCCGGTGATGATCGCGGACAAGCCGGCCAACTTGCCGCTGCCGCAATAGTCGGGCGCCAGGAATTGCGGCTTCAGTTGCATGCGCGCTTCCGCGCCGGGATGGTCCAGCTGTTGCCGCGGCAATGGCGGCGCCGGGTAATCGCGCTTGCCGGTCTGCGCGGCGGGTTTGTCTTCCGTTGTCGGGGCGGTCGCGCGCCGGTCACGGCCATCTTGCCGCTTCTGCATCGAGCGCTGCAGGTTGCCGGCCGATTCGGCCTTGTTTTCAGAGTTGCTCATGTCAAGCTCCTTAAAACGCATTACAGACAGGTGTCGAGTATTGAGGTAGAGCGTGCGGCGGACGGTGCGGTTCCTCACAAATGCAAAAAATTGGCGTTCCGGGCTCGGCGGGGAGCGGCATCGGCTCGCTGGTGCAACGAAAAAACGGCGATGAGTGAACAACACATGTGAATAAAAAAGAACGATGACGTAAAAATTAATGCTTTCTTCATTTCCGTAGTATATATTACGCCCATAATGTTTATTGCCGGTCGTGAGGAGGTCCATATGAAAGTTAGCAGAGAACAAGCCGCGTTGAACCGTGAACGTATCGTCAATGTTGCCGCAAAGTTATTTCGCGAACATGGCTACGATGGCATCGGGGTGGCCGATTTGATGAAGAACGCCGGTTTGACGCATGGCGGCTTTTACGGCCATTTTGCGTCGAAAGAGGATTTGATGACCGAGGCGTGCCAACATGCGCTGAAACATTCGGTCGAGGGCTGGCGCAGCAAGGTGGAAAAAACGCCGCAACCGGAACAGGCGCTGGCCAATATTATCGACGGTTATCTGACGCCGGAGCACCGCGATAATCCGGGCTATGGCTGCCCCGTCGCGGCGCTGGGGCCGGATGTGGCGCGCCTCGGTTCATCGGCCCGGCCGGCATTTACCCACGCCACCCGCAAGCAATTCGAGATCATGGCCGACTTGATGCCGGATGGCTCGCCGGAACAGCGGCGCCAGCAGGCGATCCATACCTACGCGTCGATGGTGGGCGCGATGGTGCTGTCGCGCTCGGTCGACGACGATGACTTTTCGCGCGAAATCCTGAGCGCGGTGTCGCAGCAGCTGGAGCAGCTGCGGCACCGGCTACCCGAGCTGGAAGGTTAGCGCGACCGCCGCGCCCCTGTCCGCCAGCCCCGTCCCATGGTAGGCTGGCGGTTTTTGGATGGCGGGTGTCTACATGTTGCTTTGGTTAAGGAAATATCAGTCTTCCATGCTGGCCGGGGATATCACGGCCGGGATTGTGGTGGCGATGATGATGATTCCGCAGGGCATGGCGTACGCGCTGGTCGCCGGTTTGCCGCCGGTGGTCGGGATTTATGCCAGTATCTTGCCGCCGATCCTGTATTCGCTGTTCGGCAGCAGCATGACGCAATCGGTCGGGCCGATGGCGATCGTCGCGCTGATGACGGCCGCCGCGCTGGCGCCGCTGGCCGACCCCGGTTCCACCTTATATGTCGTGCTGGCCGCGCAACTGGCGCTGATCAGCGGCCTGGTGCTGCTGCTGTGCGGGATATTGCGGCTCGGTTTCATGGCCAGTTTCCTGTCGCGTCCGGTGATCAGCGGTTTCAGCAATGGCGCCGCGATCGTCATCGTAGTCGGCCAGATTCCCTCTTTATTGGGCGCCAGCCTGCCGCACTGGCATGGCCCGAGCGCGGCGCTGGGGCTGGCCAGCCTGTTGCTGTTGTGGCTGGCTAAACACTACCTGGGGCGCCTGCTGCGCCGTTGCGGCTGCAGCGCGGCGGCCGCCGACACCGGCGCCCGGCTGGCGCCGATGCTGCTGGTGCTGGGCAGCACCGTGCTGGTGGGCTGGCTCGACTTGTCGCACGCCGGCGTGGCCGTCACCGGCAATGTGCCGGCCGGCTTGCCGTCGCTGAACCTGGCCAGCTCCAGCCAGCACTGGCGCGCCTTGCTGTCGCCGGCGCTGCTGATCGCCTTCATCGTGTTCCTGATGAGCATGTCCGCGGCGCAAACCCTGGCGCAAAAGCGCGGCGAAAAGCTGCGCACCAACCATGAATTGCTGGGCCTGGGCGCGGCCAACGTGGCCAGCGCCTTGTCCGGCGGGTTTCCGGTCACGGGCAGCATTTCGCGCTCGGCGGTCAATTTTTCGGCCGGCGCCAACACCCCGCTGGCCAGCATCATCAGCGCCATCTTGCTGGCGCTGGCGCTGGTGGCGCCGACCGGCTGGCTGGCCATGCTGCCGCTGCCGGTGCTGGCCGCCACCATCGTTTTCGCGGTGTCCGGCCTGCTCGACTGGGATACCCTGAAGAAAGCCTGGCGCTACGACCGCAGCGATGCGCTGGCCTTGCTGGCCACCACGGCCGGCGTGCTGGTGCTGGGCGTCGAGGCGGGCGTGGTGATCGGCGTGCTGTTGTCGATGGGCACGCTGATCTGGCGCGCCAGCCGGCCGCATATCGCGGTGCTGGGGCGCATACCGGGCAGCGAACATTACCGCAACGTGGAGCGCTATCAGGCTGAAACCTGGCCGGAAATCCTGCTGCTGCGCATAGACGCGGGCCTGTTCTTCGGCAACGTCGACGCGGTCAATGACAAAGTGGAAGAAGAATTGCTGGCCCGTCCGGCCACGCGGCACCTGGTATTGGTGCTGTCGGCAGTGAATCAAATCGACAGTACCGCGCTGTTCGGCTTGCTGGAATTGAACCGCGCACTGTCCGGCCGCGGCATCCGGCTGCACCTGGCGGAAGTCAAGGGGCCGGTGATGGACCGCCTGAGGCAAAGCAAGCTGCTGCAAGAGTTGAGCGGCAAGGTGTATTTGAGCACCGCGCTGGCCAGCGCCGACTTGCATCCGGCGCTGACAACGGCCTGAAATGGCTCAGGCCAGTTGTTTTTCCATGTAGAGACAATTGAGCAAGATGCCGCTGGGATGGGCATATTGCTCGTCGCGTAAGGCAATATATCCGGCATGCAGGTAAAACGGTACCGCGTTCAATGCCGCGTACAGGTGCAGCCTGTCAAGCTGCTTTTCAGCCGCCAACTGCTCCAGCCCGCGCAGCAGCGCGCCGCCTATGCCCTGGCCGCCCTTGGCCGGATCGACGAAGACCGCATCGACTTCGGCGCCGGCGCTATCGAGCATGGCATAGCCGGCCAAGCCGGCGCCTTGCATGGCCAGCAGCGCGCCGCCGGCGGCGATCAGCGCCGCATACGAGGCCGGCGCCGGCGTCGCGCTCCAGGCGCTGATTTCATCGGCACGGTAATGCGTGGCGCAGCTGATGCGCACGGCATTGCTGCGCAAGGCCCACATGGCCGGAATATCTGACTGGCTGGCTGGTTTGAGTTGCATCATATTCTGGTGGCGATGGGGTTTAAATCATGCTCTGTGGCATGGACTTGCCTGCGTGATAACGTTATCATACTTTGATGTATAAAGTGCCAATCTTCGGGCTACTGTGAGGCGCTGCGAATCGATAGAAAACGGAGTCGACATGAATAGAGATGCAAGGGGCGTGGCGCCAGCGGCCTTGCGTCTGAAACCGTTGCGCTTGCGGCAGGGCGCGGCGGGTCGTATCCGCGCCTCGGTGCTGTGCCTGGCGACCGCCTGCGCCTGCCTGATGAGCGACGCTGCGCGGCCGGCCGCGGCGGTCCCGCCGCAAGCCAAGCGCATCCTGTTCCTGAACGCCTACGGTTATGGCCGCGCCGGCGTCGAAAGTTTTACCCGCACCTATGTCGCGGCGCTCAACGGGGCCGGCATCAGCAGCGAAAACATCAGCGTCGAATACCTGAACCTGAACCGCAACGATGGCGCCGAATTGCGCAGCAGCATACGCCGGCTGTTGCTTGAACGCTACAAAACCGCGCACACCGACCTGATCGTCGCGATGCAGCAGCCAGCCCTCGATTATTTGCTGGCCGAAGTGCCGGAACTGGCGCGCCGCACGCCGGTGCTGGCCATCAATACCATGGCCACGCCGCTGGTTGGCGCCCAGGGTGTGCAAGTGTGGCAGCAAAAAGCCAATGCCGATTTCGGCGGCACGCTGCGCGAAGCGATCGCCTTGTTTCCGCATACCAGGCGGGTGGTGGTCGCGGCCGGCGCATCCGACGCCGACCAGGTCTTCAAGCGCGCCATGCAGCAAGCGGCCGGACCGTGGGCGGCGCGGCTGGTGTTTGAATACCTGGATAACCTGGGCCTGGACCAGATGCGCCGGCGCGTCGCAAACTTGCCAGCCGATACCATCCTGATTTGCAGCAGCGTCAACCGCGACGTCGATGGCGCGCTGGCCACGCCGCTGCAATTCGTCGATGAACTGGCGGCGCTGTCCAATATGCCGGCGTTCGCCATTTACAACACCAGCGTCGGCCAGGGCGTGGTCGGCGGTTCGGTGCTGCATATCGAACGCGCCGCCGGACAGTTGGCGCAAACCTCGCTGGCCTTGCTGGACGGCAGTTTGAGCATGTCGGGCAATGCCGACTTGCCGCCAGCCGCGCATGTCAGCATGTACGACTGGCGCCAGCTGCTGCGCTGGAATGCCGATCTCGACCAGCTGCCGGCCGGCGCCGTGCTGATCAACCGCCCGCCGTCGCTGTGGCAGCAGCACCGCGGCGTGGTGCTGGCCGCGCTGGGCGTGTTTGCCGCGCTGATGGCGATGTTGCTGGCCTTGCTGCTGCAGCGCGGCCGGCTGAAACGGGCCCAGGCCGACAGCGCCGAAAGCGAGCAGCGCTTCCGCATCCTGGTCGAGCATGCGCCCGAGGCGATCCTGGTGTATGACCTGGACCTGGACCGTTTTGTCGACGTCAATACCAACGCCCAGCACATGCTGGGCATGAGCCGCGCCGCGCTGCTGGCCAGCGGGCCGATGGAGTTGTATGCGCCGCAGCAGCCCGAGGGGCCGCTGTCGGAGCAGGTGCTGAAGCACCATCTGGAGCGCGCCATGCGCGGCGAATCGCTGATGGTGGAATGGCAGGTGCGGCGCAAGGATGGCCGGGTATTCCCGTGCGAAGTGCGGCTGGTCAGATTGCCGGCGGCCGGCCGCAGGCTGGTGCGCGGCGGCATTATCGACATCACGCAACGCAAGAAAGGCGAGCAGGAGCTGCTGCAACACCGCAACCACCTGGAAGAACTGGTGCAGCAGCGTACCGCCGCGCTGTCGGTGGCGGTGACCGACGCCGAAGCGGCCAACCGCGCCAAGAGCGTATTCCTGGCCAATATGAGCCATGAATTGCGCACGCCGCTCAATTCGGTGATCGGGTTTTCGCAATTGATGGCCGATTCCAGCAGCATGCGCGACGAAGAAAAGAACAATCTGGCGATCATCAACCGCGCCGGCCATCATTTGCTGACCCTGATCAACGACATCCTCGAATTGTCGAAAATCGAAGCCGGGCGCATCGAGTTGCAGCCATCCAACGTCGATTTGACGGAATTGCTGGATGACGTGCTCGACATGATGCGCCTGCGCAGCAAGCAAGAGCAGGTGGCGCTGCGGCTCGACAGCAATATCGTGCCGCCGCTGGTGCGCATCGACGGCGCCAAGCTGCGCCAGGTGTTGCTGAACCTGATGTCGAACGCGGTCAAGTTCATCGAGCGCGGCAGCGTCACGCTATCGTTGCGGGTGACCGGCCTGGCGGGTGAGCGGCTGGCATTGGGGTTCGCCGTGCGCGACACCGGCAGCGGCATCGCGCCGCAAGACCTGGCGCGGATTTTCGAACCGTTCGTGCAAGCCGACAGCGCCGCGCAACAGGCCGGCACCGGCCTGGGCCTGACGATTTCGCGCGAATTCGTGCGCCTGATGGGCGGCCAGCTGGCGGTGCGATCGGTGCTGGGGCAGGGCTCCGAATTCAGCTTCACGGTGCCGGCCGAACGCTTGCCGATGCCGGGCGCGCCGCAGCAGCCGTCCGGCGCCGGACGCGTGACGGGCTTGCCGCCGGCGCAGCGCGGCCGTTGCATCCTGCTGGTGGACGACGACGGCGACGGCCGCAAGCTGCTGGCGGCGCTGCTGGAACCGCTGGGTTTTGTGGTCAGCCAGGCCGGCGACGGGGCACAGGCGCTGCGGCTGCTGGAAAACCAGGCGCGGCAGGCGCCGGACCTGCTGCTGGCCGACTGGCGCATGCCGCTGATGGATGGCCTGGAATTGACGCGCCAGGTGCGCCGCCTGCCGCGTATCGGCGGGCATCGGCCGCGCATCGTGATCATGACCGCGTCCGCCTTTGAAGATGAGCGGCAGGCGGCGCTGGCGGCCGGCGCCGACGATTTCCTGCGCAAGCCGGTGGAGCAGGAAAAGCTGTTCGCGGTGCTGGAGCGGCAACTCGGCCTGGTATTCCTGCGCGGCGGCGCCGCGCCATCCGCCAGCCGCGCGGCCGAGCCGCCGTTATTGGCCGGCGAGCTGGAAACGCTGCAGCCGCAGGCGCGGCGCGCGCTGCAGCAGGCGGTGCGCCAGCTCGACGTGCGCGGCGGCGCCGTGATCCTGGCCGGCATCGCGGCCAGCGAGCCGCTGCTGGCCGGGCGCATCGGCCTGATGATCGGCAACCACCAGTACCAGCAATTGTGGCAATTGCTCGACGATGCCAATACCCATGCGGCGCAATCCGTCACCAACCCAGGCTGAAAGAACTTCCATCACATGCATCGCGATTTGTCGGAACCCCACACCAAAGGCGAAATACTGATCGTCGAAGATAGCCCGGCGTCGCTCAAGCTGCTGAGCGACTTGCTCGGCGGCGCCGGTTATGCGGTGCGCCAGGCGCCGAATGGCGAACTGGCGTTATGGAGCGCGCAGGCGCACCCGCCCGAACTGATCCTGCTCGACGTGCGCATGCCCGGCATCGACGGTTTTGAAGTGTGCCGCCGCCTCAAGGAATCGGAGCAGTTGCGGCATGTGCCGGTGATTTTCCTGTCGGCCCAGCACGACACCGGCGACAAGCTGCGCGGTTTTGAACTGGGCGCGGTCGATTTCATCGCCAAGCCGTTCCAGGTCGAGGAAATCCTGGCGCGCGCCGACGCCCACGTGCGGCTGTGCCGCGCGCAGCGGCAACTGGCGGCCGAGCGCACCATGCTGGAGCAGCGCGTGGCGGAACGCACCGCCGAACTGGAGCAGGTGGCGCGCGACCTGGCGCAGGAAGCCGGCGCGCGGCGCGCCAATGAAGAATTGCTGCGCCTGTCGGCGCAAGTGTTCGAGGCGACCCAGGACGCCATCGTGATCACCACGCCGGACCGCGCCATCGTCGCGTCGAACCGCGCGTTCACCCGCATCACCGGCTACAGCGCGCAAGAAGCGCTGGGGCGCGACATCGCCACGCTGGCCGCCGAGAACGGCGACGACGTGCCGTTGTCGGCGATGGAGCAGGGCTTGCGCGCCGGCGGCCACTGGTACGGCGAAGTGCTGACCCGGCGCAAGAGCGGCGACATCTATCCCTGCCTGCTGAGCGTGTCGAAAGTGCTGGGACCGGATGGCGCGGTGATCAACTACATCACCGCATTCCTCGACATCAGCGAACGCAAGGCCGAGCAGCGCCTGATCGATTTCCTGTCGTACCACGATGCGCTGACCGGCTTGCCGAACCGGCTGCTGGCCAACGAACGTTTCGAACAGGCGCGCGCCGCCGCGCTGCGCGACGGCCGGCGGGTGGTGGTGATGTGCCTGGACCTGGACCGCTTCAAGAGCATCAACGATTCCTTCGGCCCGCCGGTGGCCGACAAGGCGCTGCGGGCGGTCGCCAAATTCATCGGTTCCTGCCTGCGCACCGGCGACACGGTGGCGCGCCAGGGCGGCGACGAATTCCAGGTCATCCTGCAAGACGATGCGCAAATGACGACCACGCTGGCGGTGGCGCAAAAAATCCTGCAAGGCTTGCGCGAGGAATTGAGCGTCGACGGCCACCGCATGGTGCTGACCACCAGCATCGGCATCGCCCAGTGCCCGAACGACGGCATGACGCTGGACGACTTGCTGCGCAAGGCCGACACCGCGCTGGTGCGGGCCAAGGAAACCGGGCGCGACAACTATGCCTTTTTCACCGAGCGGATGGATATCGACGTCCGCGCCAGGCTGGCGGTGCAGCAGCAGTTGCGCGGCGCCGTCGCGCGCGATGAATTCACGGTGCACTACCAGCCGCAAGTGTGCCTGCGCAGCGGCGCCATGCTGGGCGCGGAAGCGCTGCTGCGCTGGGACAGCCCGGTGCTGGGCAAGGTCTCGCCGGCCATGTTCATCCCGCTGGCCGAGGAGTACGGCTTGATCAATGCGATCGGCGAATGGGTGCTGGAAACCGTGTGCGGACAAATGCGCCGCTGGCACGACGACGGGCTGGGCCAGATCAAGGTCGCGGTCAACCTGTCGGGCAACCAGTTCGCCCAGGACCGCACGGTGCAATTCGTCGAAGCGACGCTGCGCGGCAACGGCATTCCGGCGTCCTGCCTGGGCATCGAAATCACCGAAAGCACCGTCATGGGCGACCCGGACAAGGCGGTGGCCGCGCTGAAGCGCCTGAAAGACATCGGCGTCAGCATTTCGCTGGACGATTTCGGCACCGGTTATTCCAGTCTCGGCTACCTGAAACGCTTCCCGATCGACGTGCTGAAGATCGATAAATCCTTCGTCGACGACGTGACCACCAGCACCAGCGACGCGGCGATCGCACTGTCGGTGATTTCGCTGGCGCACAACCTGAACATGCGGGTGATCGCCGAGGGCGTCGAAACGCGCGCCCAGGTGGCGTTCCTGGCCGAACACGGCTGCGACGAAATGCAGGGCTATTACTTCAGCCGCCCGCTGGAAGCCGTGGCCTTTACCGAATTGCTGCGCGAACAGAAAAACCTGTACGCTGTCTGATTTTTTACTTTGTCGAGAAACATGAAAAAGATCAGAGCGGCGCTGCTGGGCGCCGGCATGTTGTGGGTTTGTCATGCGCCGTCCTACGCCGCGGCCAGCGCCGACGGCAGCTTCAAGGAGATTTATACCCAGGAATGGCAATGGCGCAAAAGCCAGGACCTGGACCCGTATCGGCTGCAAGGGACCAGCCTGCCGCGGGTCGACGCGGCGGCCCAGCAGCAACGGCTGGCGTACTGGCGCGCCGTGCAGGCCCGTCTCGACGCGCTCGACAGCGGCAGCCTGTCGGCGCCGCAGCAGATCAACTATGCGGTGTACCGGGCGCAAATCCGCGACTTGATCGCGGCCCAGCAATTTCGCGAATATGAAAAGCCGCTGAACGCCGATTCCGCGTTCTGGACCGACCTGAGCTACCTGGCGCGCCAGAGCTTCCGGCAAGCGGCCGACTACCGCAACTACATCGCCCGCCTGAACGACGTGCCGCGCTACTTCCGGGAGCAGATCGTCAACATGCGGGCCGGCTTGCGGCGCGGTTTCACGCCGCCGCAAGTAACGCTGGCCGGGCGCGACGTGGCGCTCAGCGCGGTGGCCGATGCGGCCAGTCCGGAAGCGACCATCTTTTACCAGCCGTTCCAGCATCTGCCGGAAGGCATGCCGCCGGAGCAGCAGCGCCAGCTGCGCGAACAGGGCGCCGCGGCGATCCGCAATGCCGTGATGCCCGCGTATGGCGCGCTGCTGGCCTTCATGCGCGGCGAATACCTGCCGCATGCGGCGACCGCGCTGGCGGCCGAGAGCCTGCCCGACGGCAAGGCGTATTACCAGTCGAAGATCGTCGAATTCACCACCACCGATGTAAGCGCCGAATGGATACATCGTCTCGGCCTGAGCGAAATGGCGAACCTCCGGCTTGAAATGGACGCGGCGATCCGGCAAACCGGATTCAAGGGCGATTTCCCGGCCTTCCTGGCCTTCCTGCGCACCGATCCGCGGTTCTACGCCAGGACGCCGGAAGAATTGCTGATGCGCGCCGCCTTCATCGCCAAGAAATTCGACGCCAGGGCGGACCAGTATTTCGGCCACTTGCCGCGGCGCCGTTTCGGCATCGTGCCGGTGCCGCCCGAGCAGGCGCCGTTCTACACGTCGGGAAGGGGCGGGCCAGGCATCTACCTGGTCAATACCTACAACCTGGCGTCGCGGCCGCTGTACAGCCTGCCGGCCCTGACGCTGCACGAGTCGGCGCCGGGCCACGCATTCCAGATCCCGCTGGCGATGGAGCAGAAAGACCGGCCGGCGTTCCGCAACGCCTATATTTCGGCCTACGGCGAAGGCTGGGCGTTGTATGCGGAACGGCTGGGCGCCGAAATGGGCATCTACGCCGACGCTTACGAAACCTTCGGCATGCTCAGCTACCAGGCCTGGCGCGCGGCGCGGCTGGTGGTCGATACCGGCATCCACGCGCAAGGCTGGAGCCGGGAACAGGCGCAAGCCTATTTGCACGACAATACCGCGTTGTCGGCGCATGAAATCGAGACCGAAGTCGACCGCTACATTTCCTGGCCGGGGCAGGCGCTGTCGTATTACCTGGGCGAGCTGGCGATCATCAACGCGCGCCGCAAGGCCGAGCTGGTGCTGGGCGAGCGTTTCGATATCCGCGCCTTCCACGACACCGTGCTGGAACTGGGATCGGTGCCGCTGCCGGTGCTCGAAAAACGCATCGAGGCTTTTATCACCGAAGGCGGCAAGGGGCCTTATCCTGAAAGCGCTGTGGAGGATTAGCGGCGTGCCAGTCGTGCGCTGACTGGCGCTGTGCGGCTGGCGTCCATCAACGCCCTCTGGCGGTGATGTTGTGACTTTGCCGCACCAATATGGTGCCGCACGTCCAACTTGGTGCAAGATCGGTGCGTTTTGTGCGCGCCATCGTATTTGTGGCTGGCACGCAACGTGCTTTGGGTAACAGTCTCATCCACTCGATTGCCTTTCATGCCCGATAGTAGCGCCACCGAAGCACCCGCCGCGAGCGACAGCGCATGGCATGCGCGGCTGGCGCTCGGCTTCGAGGATGACGCCGGCGTGACGCGGCTGGTCGAGCGCAGCCACTGCGGCCCGCTGCGGGTGCAAAAGCCGCTGTATCCGGAAGGCGGCGCGGTATGCCACGCGATCGTGGTGCATCCGCCCGGCGGCGTGGTCGGCGGCGACCAGCTGGCGGTCAGCGCCCGCGTCGGCCGCGCGGCGCACGCTTTCCTGACGTCTCCCGGCGCCGCCAAGTGGTACAAGGCGAACGGCAAGATCTCGCGCCAGCGCATCGACTTGTCGGCCGGCGACGGCGCCAGCATCGAGTGGATGCCGCAAGAGAGCATTTTCTTCGACCAGGCCCACGTGGCCCTGGAACAAACCATCACGCTGGCGCCCGACGCCACCTATATCGGCTGCGAGATTTTATGCCTGGGCCGCAGCGCCTCGGGCGAATCGTTCAACAGCGGCGCCATCACGCAACGCACGCAAATCCGCCGCGGCGGCAAATTGATCTGGTGGGAGCAGGGCGCGCTGGCCGGCGGCGGCGCGCTGTTGCGCAGCCCGCTGGGCCTGCATGGCCATAGCGTCTGCGCGACGCTGATCGCGGTCGGCCAGCAGGCCCCGGCGGCGCTGCTGGCCGCCGTGCGCGCGATCGCGGTGCCGCCCGGCAGCAGCTTCGGCGCCAGCCAGGTCAAGGGCTTGCTGGTGCTGCGCTACCTCGGCGATGACAGCGAACAGGCGCGCCGGGTGATGCTGGCCGCGTGGCAGTTGCTGCGTCCCTTTTTGCTCGACCGCGCGGCCGTGGTGCCGCGCATCTGGAACACTTGACAGGATAAACCATGGATTTGACGCCAAGAGAAAAAGACAAGCTGCTGATCTTTACCGCCGGCCTGCTGGCCGAGCGCCGCCTGGCGCGCGGCTTGAAGCTGAACTATCCGGAAGCGGTGGCGCTGATCAGCGCTGCCATCATGGAAGGCGCGCGCGACGGCAAGTCGGTGGCCCAGCTGATGTCGGACGGCGCCAGTATCCTCAGCCGCGCCGACGTGATGGACGGCATCGCCGAAATGATCCCGGACATCCAGATCGAAGCCACTTTCCCCGACGGCACCAAGCTGGTCACCGTGCATAACCCGATACCCTGAATACCCGTTCCAAAAGGAGAGCAGCATGACCCCCGGTGAATATATCCTGGAAGAAGGCGAAATCAGCCTGAACGTGGACCGCAGCACGGCCACTGTGGTGGTCGCCAACCGCGGCGACCGGCCGATACAGGTCGGTTCGCATTTCCACTTTTTCGAAGTCAATCCGGCGCTGTCGTTCGAGCGCTGGCGCGCTTACGGCATGCGCCTCAATATCACGGCCGGCACCGCGGTGCGCTTCGAGCCGGGCCAGCAGCGCACCGTCGAACTGGTGGCGCTGGCGGGCGAGCGCAAGGTGTTCGGTTTTAACGGCGAGGTGATGGGCGCCTTGAAGGACCAACCTGCACGGAAGGATTGATATGGCGAGTATCCCGCGCAGCGCGTATGCCGAAATGTTCGGCCCTACCAAGGGCGACCGGATCCGGCTGGCCGACACCGAATTGTTCATCGAGATCGAACACGATTACGCGGTCTACGGCGAAGAGGTGAAATTCGGCGGCGGCAAGGTGATCCGCGACGGCATGGGCCAGTCCCAGCGCAACGCGGCCGACGTGATGGACACGGTGATCACCAATGCGGTGATCCTCGACCACTGGGGCATCGTCAAGGCCGACATCGGCCTGAAGAACGGCCGCATCGCCGGCATCGGCAAGGCCGGCAACCCGGACATCCAGCCGAACGTCACGCTGGTCATCGGCGGCGCCACCGAAATCATCGCCGGCGAAGGCATGATCGTCACCGCCGGCGGAGTCGACACCCACATCCATTTCATTTGCCCGCAGCAGATCGAGGAAGCGCTGATGAGCGGCGTCACCACCATGATAGGCGGCGGCACCGGGCCGGCGGTCGGCACCGCCGCCACCACCTGCACCCCGGGACCGTGGCATCTGCACTCGATGCTGGGCGCGGCCGACGCGTTCCCGATGAACCTGGGCTTTCTCGGCAAGGGCAATGTCAGCCTGCCGGCGCCGCTGGAAGAGCAGATCCAGGCCGGCGCCATCGGCCTGAAACTGCATGAGGACTGGGGCAGCACCCCGGCCGCGATCGACAACTGCCTGTCGGTGGCCGACCGGATGGATATCCAGGTCGCGCTGCACAGCGACACGCTGAACGAGGGCGGCTTCCTGGAGCACACGCTGGCCGCGTTCAAGGACCGCACCATCCACACCTTCCATACCGAGGGCGCCGGCGGCGGCCATGCGCCGGACATCATCGCCGCCGTCGGCCAGGGCAATGTGCTGCCGTCGTCGACCAATCCGACCCGCCCGTTCACCGTCAATACGCTGGACGAGCACCTCGACATGCTGATGGTGTGCCACCACCTCGACCCGGCGATCATCGAGGACGTGGCGTTCGCCGAATCGCGGATCCGCCGCGAAACCATTGCCGCCGAGGACATCCTGCACGATATCGGCGCCATTTCGATGATGTCGTCGGACTCCCAGGCGATGGGGCGGGTCGGCGAGGTCATCATGCGCACCTGGCAAACCGCGCACAAGATGAAGGTGCAGCGCGGCGCGCTGGCGCCGGACAGCGGCCGCAACGACAATTTCCGCGCCAAGCGCTATATCGCCAAATACACCATCAACCCGGCCATCACGCACGGCATCTCGCACGTGGTCGGCTCGCTGGAAGTGGGCAAGATCGCCGATATCGTGCTGTGGAAACCGGCCTTCTTCGGTGTCAAGCCGTCGATGATACTGAAGGGCGGGATGATCGCGGCGGCCCAGATGGGCGACCCGAACGGCTCGATTCCGACGCCGCAGCCGGTGCATTACCGGATGATGTTCGGCGCCTTCGGCGGCGGCCTGAAAAAATCGTTTACCTTTGTGTCGCAGGCCGCCTATGACGCCGATATCGGCCATCAGCTGAAGCTGAACAAGTCGCTGATCGCGGTCAAGGGGATGCGTCATGTGCGCAAGAGCGATATGATCCATAACGGCGCCACGCCGCACATGGAAGTCGACGCTGAAACCTATGAAGTGCGCGCCGATGGCCAGTTGCTGGTGTGCGAAGCCGCCACCGTGCTGCCGATGGCGCAGCGTTATTTTCTATTTTAAGAGGGATGTCGATGTTAACTTTGCATACCAAGCTGGCCCAGGCCGACCGCATCGACGGCCAGCTGGTGCTGCCGTATGAATTGCGTGAAAAATGCCGGCTGCGCGCCACCATGGACAGCGGCGAGGAAGTGGCGGTGTTCACGGTGCGCGGCACGGTGCTGCGCGACGGCGACTTGCTGACCGGCGAAGACCGCCGCGTGGTAAAAATTATTGCCGCGAAAGAGCCGACTTACCTGATCCGCTGCGCCGATGCGCACACCTTGCTGCGCTGCGCTTTCCACCTCGGCAACCGGCATACGCAAGCCCATGTCGGCGACGGCTTCCTGCGCATCCGGCGCGACCCGGTATTGAAGGAAATGCTGGAAGGCTTGCACGCCACCGTGCTGGAAGAAGACGCGGCGTTCGAGCCGGAAGCGGGCGCCTACGGCGGCGGCCATGGTCATGCGCACGACGGCGACAGCCACCATCCGCTGGCGCCGATCCCGCTGCGCCAGAAAATCCACCGTCCGCACGATCCGCAGTGAGCATGCAAGCCGGCGCGCTGCTGCATTTGCTGCAATTTGCCAGTCCGGCGTTGCCGATCGGCGCCTACAGTTATTCGCAGGGACTGGAAGCGGCGCTGGAACGCGGCATCGTCAAGGACGCCGGCACGGCGCGGGCCTGGATCGCCGACCATTTACAACAGGTGGTGGCACGCTGGGAAGCGCCGCTGTGCTGGCGTTTGATGCGGGCGTTCCAGGCGCGCGACCTGGCGGCCGTGCTGGAGTGGAGCGAGCGCTTTATCGCATCGCGCGACAGCGCCGAATTCCGCGCCGAGACGATACAGATGGGGTATTCTTTAAGCAAGCTGCTGGCCGAACTGGGCGTCGCCGACGGCGAGTTGATCGACATGCTGCAAGGCCAGCCGGAAGTGGCGCTGCCGACCGCGTTCGCCTGCGCGGTGGCGGCGCTGGAGATTCCGCACGACGCGGCCTTGCTGGCGATGCTGTTCGCGTGGACTGAAAACCAGGTGCTGGTGTGCGTCAAATCGGTGCCGCTGGGGCAGGTCGCCGGTCAACGCCTGCTGCTGTCGCTGCGCGCCGATATCGAACAGGCGGCGCAGCTGGCGCAAACGCTGTCCGACGACGAGATGAGCAACTGGTCGCCCGGCTTGTCGCTGCTGTCGATGCAGCATGAGGTTCAATACAGCCGGCTGTACCGCTCCTGACAATTTTTAAAAAAGAGAGACAACATATATGAATAGCGTGACATCGAATCCCCTGCGCGTCGGCATCGGCGGTCCGGTCGGTTCCGGCAAGACCGCCTTGTGCGAAATGCTGTGCAAAGGCATGCGCGAACGGTATGACATGGCGGTCATCACCAACGATATCTACACCAAGGAAGACATGGAAATCCTGCTGCGCGCCGACGCCTTGCCGGCCGAGCGGCTGATGGGCGTCGAAACCGGCGGCTGTCCGCACACGGCGATCCGCGAAGACGCGTCGATCAACCTGGAAGCGATCTCGCGCATGCAAGCCGATTTCCCGCACCTGGACTTGATCCTGGTCGAATCCGGCGGCGACAACCTGGCCGCCACGTTCAGCCCGGAATTGTCGGACCTGACGATTTACGTGATCGACGTGGCCGGCGGAGAAAAGATCCCGCGCAAGGGCGGGCCGGGCATCACCCGTTCCGATTTGCTGATCATCAACAAGACCGACCTGGCGCCGTATGTCGGCGCCAACCTCGACATCATGGCCCAGGACGCCAAGCGCATGCGCGGCGAGCGGCCATTCGTGTTCACCAATCTGCGCAGCGGCGACGGCGTGCGGTTCGTCATCGATTTCATCCGCGAGCAAGGCTTGCTCGACCAGAAAAACCAATTTTTTTAAACCAGGAGCGACAGTTGAAACAGATTACCTTGCCGCGCGCGGCCATCGCCGGCGTACTTGCCTTGAGCGCCTTGCCGGCTTCGGCCCATCCGCTGACGAACGCCGTGTCGGTGACTTTCAGCGCCGGCTTCATGCATCCGTTTACCGGCCTCGATCATTTGCTGGCGATGCTGGGCGTCGGCATGTGGAGCACGCAACAGGGCAAGAGCGCCGCGCTGCCGCTGGCGTTTCTGGTGATGATGCTGGTCGGCGCCGTCACCGGCGTGGCGGGCTTGACGATACCGGGCCTGGAAATGGGCATCGCCGCATCGGTCGCGCTGACCGGCGTGGTGATCGCGCTGGCGACCCGCTTGCCGGGCTGGGCCAGCATGACGATGGTGTGCGCCTTCGCCTTGTTGCACGGCAATGCCCATGGTCATGAATTGCCGCACTTCCAATCGGCGGCGGGTTTCATGGTCGCCAGCACCTTGCTGCTGGTGAGCGGACGCCTGATCGGCCTCGTCACGGCCGAGCGCGTGGTGCGCGCGGCCGGCGCGGCGATTGCCGCCACCGGCGTGGTGTTGATGGGCCTGAACTAACAGTTTGACTTAGAGCCTATCCCAGTAGTGAGCGTCTTCTGCTGGCAGCGCATCGGGAGCGCGGACCAGGCGTGAGGAGGAAGCGTGGCGGGCCACGCGACGACGATCAACGCAGTCCCCGCTACTGAGGGGCGCCAGAAGAGGGCGTATTCATCTACTGGGATAGGCTCTTAAGCGTTCAGCCTAGCTGTTCGGCCGCTTGTCGGACAGGATGATGGGCGCTGCATTTTCAGGATGCAAGCCCTGATGTCCGGCGCAGGCGGCGCGGATCGCCGCCATGTCGACCTCCTTGTCGCCGCTCAGGTGGACGTGGTCGACCACGCCGAGGATCTTGTTCGGATAATCCATGTAGACGATCAGCAGCGGCACCTTGGCTTCCAGCGCCAGGTGATAAAAGCCGCTGCGCCAGTTCGGCCGGTAGCTGCGCGTGGCTTCCGGCGTGATCGCCAGCCAATACCAGTCGGCCGCCAGCATGCGTTGCGCCTGGCGCTGGGTGGTGCCGGACGTGGTGCTGCGGTCGACCGGTTCGCCGCCCAGCGAACGCAGCCATTTGCCGAGCGGGCCGCGGAACAAGGAGTCCTTGGCCAGCCAGCGGAACGGCAAGTCGAGCGCCCATTTGCCCAGCAGGCCGACGATGAAATCCCAGTTCGACGTATGCGGGTAGACCACCGCGATGCCGCGCGGGCCCGGCAGCGGCCGGAAGCGCATGCGCCAGCCGAACAGGTTCAGCAGGCGCAGTGATGCGCGCTGGCGCCAGGTCGGCAAGTCGTGCGGCCGCAGGTAAAAATCGTCCATGTCAATTCCAGTGTGTTTTTATCGTTTTAGTTTTATTATTGCGGACAAAATCCGCGCCCGCATTCTACGTGGCCCGCGCCTTCAGGACAAGCGACGCAGGCACGCCACGCAGACAGCATATACCCCGGTAGCGCGCGCTTGATGCGCGTCCGCATGCGTTTCGGTTTTTTTGCCGGGCCACGCCTGGCCAGCGATCAACGGTCATCACAAGGCGATCTCGCCATAAGACAGCGCCGATAGTGCGAACGCGATGCCGCCGGCGCGCTGTGCGCGGACATTCCAGCCCGACGCCCTTGCCGCATTGCTATTGAGTAATATTCTGTGCGGATAAACGACTGCTGTACACTCATGCTCAGATGTTCATATTTAACCAGGAAACTTTGTAAGGACTGTAATGAATCATAATAAGCTGTATACAACAGCGAAGATCGCCATTTTCCTGGCGGGTAGCGCGATGGCGGGCCTGGCGCTGGCCGCCGCGCCGATGGCCGGCACGCCGGCGCCCGGTTTTTTCCGCATGATGCTGGGCGACTTTGAAGTCACTGCCTTGAGCGACGGCACCGAACCTTTGCCGGTCGATCAGTTGATGCGCCACGCCACGCCGGCCAAGGTCAATCAATTACTGGCCAAGTCTTATCTGGCCAGTCCGCTGGAAACCTCGTTTAACGCTTTCCTGATCAATACCGGCAGCAAGCTGGTGTTGATCGACACCGGTTCCGGCACGATGTTTGGCAAGACATTAAATAAATTGCAGCACAATCTGAAAGCGTCCGGTTATCAGCCGGAGCAGGTCGATGAAATCTACCTGACCCATATGCATAGCGACCATGAAGGCGGCCTGTCGGAGAATGGCGCGGCGCTGTTTCCGAATGCCGTGGTGCGCGCCGAAAAACATGAGTCGGATTTCTGGCTGAATCCGGAACACCTGGCCAAGGCCAGGCCGGGTCAAAAAGCCGACTTTAACAACGCCAACAGCGCGCTGGCGCCGTATCTGGCTGCCGGGAAATACCAGGCATTTGACGGCGACGTTGAATTGATTCCGGGAATTTCGTCGCAGCTGGCCGCTGGCCATACGGCCGGCCATAGCGTCTATGTGGTGCAAAGCAAGGGACAAAAGCTGGTACTGGTCGGCGACCTGGTCCATTTCGGCCCGGTGCAGTTTGCAGATCCATCGATCACCACCGCGTTCGACAGCAATAGCAAATCCGCCGACCAGGCCCGCACCCGGCTATTGGACGATGCCAGCAAGGCCGGTTACCTGATCGGCGCCGCCCACCTGCAATTCCCCGGCCTGGGCCGCTTGCGCAAGAATGGCGGCACGTATCAGTGGATCCCGGTGAACTATACCCAGATGCATTAGAAGCTATCCCGGCAGGCGGTGTAGGGTGTGCCGGAATGGATTGTTGATCATGCTGTTGTTAAAAAGGACGCCGTGGCGTCCTTTTTAATAGCGATGCTGCTGCTTAAGCGTAGGCAGGGTAGTCGGTATAACCGGTCGAGCCGGCCCCATAGAAGGTGGCCGGCACCGGAGCGTTCAATGGCTTGTCCGCTTCCAGGCGTTGCGGCAAGTCAGGATTGGCGATAAACAGCACGCCGAACGCGACCGCATCGGCCTGGCTGGAAGCCAGTACCTGTTGCGCGGTTTCCCTGGTCATTTTTTCATTGGCGATATAGACGCCGCCGAATTCCTGCTTCAGGAATGGGCCCAGGCTATCGTCGCCGATGGCTTCGCGTGCGCAAATGAAGGCAATGCCGCGTTTGCGCAATTCACGTGCCACATAACCGAAGGTGGCTTTAGGATCGGAATCGCCCATGTCGTGGCTGTCGCGGCGCGGTGCCAGATGCATGCCGACCTTGCCGGCGCCCCAGACTTCGATGCAAGCGTCGGTGACTTCCAGCATCAGGCGGGCGCGGTTTTCGATCGAGCCGCCGTAGCTGTCGCTGCGTTTGTTGGTGCTGTCTTGCAAGAATTGGTCGAGCAGGTAACCGTTGGCGCCGTGGATTTCCACGCCGTCGAAACCGGCTTTCCTGGCGTTTTCCGCACCCTTGCGGTAGGCGGCGACAACGCCTGGCAATTCATCCAGTTCCAAGGCGCGTGGCGTGACGTATTCCTTTTGTGGTCGCACCAGGCTGACATGGCCTTTCGGCTTGATGGCGCTCGGCGCGACCGGCAAGGCGCCGTCGAGGAACATCGGGTCCGAAATGCGGCCGACGTGCCACAGTTGCAAGACGATCTTGCCGCCGGCCTGGTGCACCGCCGTGGTGATGGCTTTCCAGCCTTCAACTTGTTCATCGGACCAGATGCCCGGGGTATCGGCGTAACCGACGCCTTGTGGCGTGACAGCCGTCGCTTCGGTCAGGATCAGGCCGGCCGATGCGCGCTGGACGTAGTATTCCAGCATCAATTGATTCGGCACGCGGCCAGGATTGGCGGCCCGCGAGCGGGTCAGCGGGGCCATGATGACGCGGTTGTTGAGTTGTAGATCGCCAATGGTGATCGGATCGAATAAGTTTGCCATCATATTTCCTATAAAAAATGCGCGATAGCGCGTAGTGATTCTTACAAGCCTAGATTCATATAGCCCAGGAAAGCCTGGATCGTTTCTTCATCACGTTTAAAAAAACTCCATTGCCCGACTTTTTTTGTGCTCACCAGCCCGGCTTTTTGCAGCGTCGCCAGATGTGCCGATATCGTCGATTGCGACAGTCCGCAAACATGGCCGATCAGGCCGGCGCAGATGCCAAACTCCAGCGGATGTTCCTGCATGTGGAAATGGACCTCGGGTTCTTTCAGCCATAACAGGATCTGCCGCCGCACCGGATTGGCCAGCGTCTTGTGGATTGCATCAACGTCCATGGTTTGCTCCATCTATTTCGGGCATGCACGATATATATATCGTTACTTCTGAATTTCAATATCGGTATTTTACGATATATATGAAAAAATTGCTGGTGAACTTAAAAATGCATGGTGAACTTAAAAATGCATGGTGAACGGAAGGTGGCGGGCTAGCGGCGTGCGGCGCCGAAGTCCTGCGTGGCGGGCGCATGGGCGCATCGGCACGGCAGGCTGGCGCAGGCGGTGCGGGGCTTCTCCGTGCCGGCGCGGGTCAGGATGGGGAAGGGCAGTTGGGTTTACAAATGTTGATTCATATAATTCAGGAAGGCCTGGATCGTTTCTTCATTACGCTTGAAAAAGCTCCATTGCCCAACCTTTTTTGTACTTATCAGGCCGGCTTTTTGCAGTGTTGCCAGATGCGCCGACACTGTCGATTGCGACAGGCCGCTGGCATGGTCGATCATGCCGGCGCAGACGCCGAACTCCAGAGGATATGCCTGCTCACAGAAATACCGGTCGGGATTCTTCAGCCATGACAGGATCTGCCGCCGCACCGGATTAGCCAGCGCCTTGTGGATGGCATCAACGTCCATGCCTTACCCCATCTATTTTGTACATGAACGATAAATGTATTGCAATTATTAAATAATAGTGCCCACATTTTACAATATACGCGGAAAATTCGCTGGCGCTTGCCGCGCCGCCTGGGGTGGCGGCGGTTTGCCGAGGCAAGTTTTTAAGCGTAGTGGTACAGCAATAGCGCGATCACGGCGGGCACGGTTTGCAGGTACAGGATGCTGGTTTTCACGGTGGCCGCGCCCCAGATGCCGGCCACAGCGATGCATAGCAAGCCATAGACGGTGAAGGCGTGGGCGACCTGTGCATCGGGATGGATAAACCCGATGGCCAGCGCGGCCACCAGGAAACCGTTGTAGCAACCCTGGTTCGACATCGCCGGGCGCACGATCTCGGCCTTTTCAGCCGTCAAGCCGAATACCCGGCGTCCGCGCGTGTTGAACAGCACGGTTTCCAGCAAGACGATATATACGTGCAATAACAAAATGAGTCCGCTAATGATTTGGGCCAAAAGTAACATCAATGCTCCTGTAAATGATTTGTTATGGTGGTTGATGGTGGTGCGGCAATGAGCAGGCCGCGCCCATCGATTATGATCTACCGGGCCGCCTGTTTGGGGATTTTTGATGCCTAAATGAAATTTTTTTCATCATGCGCCTAGGGCAAGGAATTGTTGCTAATGATATACTGCCGTTTTTGCTCCTGTAGGGACGACCCTGCTTGATCCGGGGCCTGGCATGGACGACCTTGCCATATCAGGAGAGTGTCATGTCGTGGATTATTCTTGTATTGGCTGGTTTGCTGGAAATCGGCTGGGCCATCGGTTTGAAATACAGCGCCGGTTTTACCCGTCTGGTGCCGTCGGTGCTGACGGCCGTGTCGATGCTGGGCAGCGTCATCTTGCTGGGACTGGCATTGCGCACCTTGCCGCTCGGCACTGCGTATGCGATCTGGACCGGCATCGGCACCATCGGCACCGCCATCTTCGGCATCATGGTGCTGGGTGAGCCGGCCAGCGCCGCGCGGCTGGCTTGCATCGCGCTGATCACCGCCGGCATCCTCGGCTTGAAACTGGTGTCACCGCAATAAAGATGGTTTAGCGCGAACCCGGCGCATAGGGTTCGCGCGTCGCCCAGCGCTTGTAAATGCGCGCCAGCTCGCCGCTGGCCTGCAGTTTGTCGAGCGCGCGGCCGGCCAGGCTTGTCGTTGCCGGGTCGACTTTCTTGCTGAGCCAAAAGTAGATCGGTTCTTCCTTCAGCGCGCCCGGCAGCAACCTGAACTGGCCCTGCAGTTGTTCCGATTGCAGCAGCCAGGTCAAGGTCAGTTCATTCATGTAAAAGAAGCGCCCATGTCCGGCAGCAACCTTTTTCAGATTCACCCGATTGTCGCCATTGCTGTCATCGACTTTCAAGCCGAGTGCCCGTAATTGTTCGACGATGCTCGATCCGCGCGTGACGACGATCAGCGACTGCAGTTTCAGCAGGTCATCGAAGTTGCGCACCACCGCCGTATCGTCGCGCCTGGCAACCAGGCGTTGCCGCACCACATACAGCGACGGGCCGGCCACCTGTGCAATCTGGCGCCGCCTCGGCGTATCGAGCAAGCCGCAAGTCGCATCCACGGTACCGGCTTCCAATGCTTTTTCGATCATCAGTGTCGAGCGATAATCGTTGTAGCCGGTAAAATGAAGCTGCGGTTCGACTTTTTCGATGGCGGCAATAATGTCGGGGCACAGTCCTTCCCTGCGGCCATCGCGCATCAGCCACTTGGGCGGCATGCTTTCCTGCGCCAGCACCCGCAAGTTGATTTTCGCCGCCTCGGCGCCGGCAGCCGGGCCGCTGAATGCGGCAAAGAGAAACACTACTGTAACGATAGCGCGCATATTATCTCCTTGCTATCGAGTGTAATCGCCAGCGTGCCTCAACGCCAGAGCGGGGCGCGCCGATGCCAGGATAATAGTTACAGTGTATTTTTTAAGACACTAACAGCTCCACTCAGAGAAAGAAAAAATGAACCTGGCAGCAACTTACTTTTACCTGGCCATCGCGATCATCGCGGAAGTGGCGGCGACCAGCGCACTGAAGGCGTCCGACAATTTCAGCCGATTGGTACCGAGCCTGGTCACCGTGGCCGGCTATTGCATCGCCTTCTGGTTTTTATCGCTGACCATCCGAGTATTGCCGACAGGAATCGTGTATGCGATCTGGTCCGGCGTCGGCATCGTGCTGATCTCGGCGGTCGCGTGGATCTGGTTCAAGCAAAGCCTCGACTTGCCCGCCATGCTGGGCATGGGATTGATTATTGCAGGCGTGGCGGTGATTAATTTGTTTTCGAAGTCGGTCAGCCATTGATCTTGGTGCCGATTCGATGCGGCCAAGTGCTTAAAACACCGGATTCACCCGCGCCAGGTAATACCATTCATTGCCCGCTGCAGCCTTGCTGTCCGGGAACAAGATCAGCGCGTCGAATTCCGCCGTGACGGGCGTGCCGTCGGCGCGTGTGCCGATCTGATCGCCTTGCCGGACGCGGTCGAAGCTGGACCAGGTGCGCACGAATGTGTCGCCGGCGCTGGCCTTGTCGTGCACCACCACCATGTTCAGGAATTCCAGGTCGGCATCGGCAATCGCCGGCGGCGCCGGCGCGTCGATCAGGCCGAGGAAGGCGAGGGTATTGATGATCGCCGTGTACGCCACTTCGGGCGCGGCCGGATCGTTGTGCTGGCCGCATTCGAGCGTCAGCGCGTAGCCGCCGGTCGAGCGCATGTATTCGGTGGTGCCTACGCCGTAGCGCAAGACCAGCGCCATTTCCTTGTCGTTGCTCAGACGCCGCTGCACGCCCTGGCCATAGGTGTGCAGCCAGCCATCGACGAAGCGCTTGACGCCGAGGCGGCGCGCCAAGGCGCGTTCTTTTTGTTCGTGCTGGAATGGTTGCAGCGGACCATCGTTGTTGCGCGGGCCGACCATGACGAAGGGCTGGCTGTCGGCATTGAATGAATGCAAGTCCAGCAGCACGTCGTGCTGGCCCAGCAATGGGCACAGCCAGTTGGCGATGTGGTCTTCGAAGTCTTGCGGATGGTCGTTCGGGAACAGGTTGCGGTTCAGGTTGCGGTCGCCGCTGCGCTCGCCCTTGGCGTAGGCCAGCGGATTGGTGACCGGAACGAAGGTGACGCTGCCCGCCTTGATGCGCAATGCTCCGCTGTCGAGTTGCTGCATGACCCGGGTGATGCCCCTGGTGCCGCAGGTTTCATTGCCGTGCACGGCGCCGGTGACGATCAGGCGCGGGCCTGGCGCCAGGCCGGTGTAATTGATCGATTTGAATTGCAAGTCGCTGCTGGTAATCATGCCGGTCAGTCCTCTGTGGGTGGAATCGTGTCGCAATATTCTAGCGGGCATTGTCTTGCTTGGACGAAAAATCTGGCGCTGTGTCATGCCGCGTGGCATGATCGGCATCCCATGACCCATCAAACCCCGACTCCCCGGCTGTACGGCCTCGATACCTTGCGCGCGCTGGCGATTGTGCTGGTATTCATGAATCATTATTTATTGTTCGTCAGCGATGGCGCCGCCTTCGGATTTTGGGGCGAGATCGGCTGGACCGGCGTCGATTTGTTTTTCGCGCTGAGCGGCTATTTGATCGGCAATCAAATCCTGGCGGCGCTGCGCAGCGAGCGCGGATTTTCTCTAAGGCATTTTTATGCGCGGCGTTTTTTGCGCACCTTGCCCAATTTTTATGTCGTGCTGGCGCTGTATTATTTGTGGCCGGCCTTTCGTGGCAGCAGTGAATTACTGCCGGTCTGGAAGTTCCTGACGTTTACCCAAAATATCAATTTGACGCCCGGCACGGCGTTTTCGCATGCATGGTCCTTGTGCGTCGAGGAACAGTTTTATGTATTGCTGCCGGCTGTCGCGTTGCTGATCGCCGCCTGCCGCAAGTCGCGGCTGTGGGCGTGGGTCGCGGTGGCCGCCAGTATCGTGGCCGGCATGCTGGTGCGTTCTTATCTATGGAATGAGTACGTGCACGTGCCGCGCGGCGGCCTGGGTTATTACAAGTATATTTATTATGCATCGTGGTGCCGCTTCGATGAGCTGGTGGCGGGCGTGGCCCTGGCGCTGCTGAAGAATCACCATGCGGCCGCCTGGTCGCGTTTCACCGCGTACGGCAACCGTACTTTATTGGCGGGCCTGGCCGGCACGGCGCTGATGTTTTATCTGTTCCTGAATGGTCATTACGGTTACTGGATGACGGTGCTGGGTTATCCGGCGCTGGCGCTCAGTTTTTCCTTGCTGCTGGTGTCGGCGCTGAGTCCGGATTCCATGCTGCAAAAGCTGCGCGTGCCTGGCGCGGCCAGCCTGGCCCTGTGGTCGTATGCAATCTACCTGACCCACAAGCAATTATGCATCCTATTGCGCCCACTGCTGCTGGAGCGGGGCTACGGGCCCGACAGCGTGCCGGCGATATTGTTGATGATCGCCGTCAGCATCGTTGCCGGCTGGCTCTTGTATAAACTAGTGGAAACGCCGTTCATGTTGTTGCGCGACCGCTTCGTGCCGAGCAACCATGCCTTGCCGGCTTAGGATTGCATTTCGATCACGTCGAATGGATATTGCATCCGCTTCAGGAATTCCAGTATCACGGCGATGCGCACCTTGCTGTCTTCATGCTCGGTGTTATGCATGACGGTGCGCAAGCCGGGCGCCGCTTCCATGATGTGCGGGCTGCGATAGGCGTTAATCAGCAGCAGCACCAGATCGCCGGCGCCCGCATTGCGGCGCAAGCGTTCTTCGATCACGCCGAACAGCGCGCGCTGCATGCGCGGCGTCGGATTGCTGATATAGGCAAACACGGTAGGGGTGTTGGCGATGGCGTCGCACAGGCGGCGTTCGATCTGTTCCGGCTTGACGTCGGAAGCGATATCGAAATACGCGGCGTTCCAGCGCGTGCGCGCATAAGGGTGACCGGAAGGAAACGAGTCGGCGGTGTCGAAACCGCAAATGCGGCTCAGGTATTGCAGGCGGCCCACTAGCCAGGTGATCAAGGTTGAATTCATGCCACGATTCTAGCCGCTTGCGGCCGCCTGTGCTTGCGGGGCGCTGATTGATCTGTCTCAATGTCGCACTTCAAACGCATGCGTGGAATGCTGGCAGTAACCTAGCCCGGGGAAGCTCTTTTAAATAGTTAAATGTTTCTCTCAAAACAGCCCTTGTAATTGCTGAAAACCCTCTCTATAATGCTGGTCTTCGGGCGGTTAGTTCAGCTGGTTAGAATACTTGGTCGACATCCAAGGGGTCGGGGATTCGAATTCCTCACCGCCCACCAGAATTTGCAATATGCAGTAAAGTTTGTCATGCAAGCCGGTTTGATGCCGCGAGCGGTCACAGGTAATCAGGTGATCAAAAAGTTTTACGGGCGGTTAGTTCAGCTGGTTAGAATACTTGGTCGACATCCAAGGGGTCGGGGATTCGAATTCCTCACCGCCCACCAGAATATATGTAAGAGAGAGAAAGGCAATATCGGTTATGACACCGCGAACTACTACCAAGGATTGGGAGTGACGCTAGTCGAACGGATTTCCTTTGCTTGAAAAAAGAGAAAACGCGGGCTAGCCCGCGTTTTTTTTCGTCCGCGTTTTCGTCATCCCATTCCTGGATCGCATTTTCGTAATATTCTCGTTTTATCATTCCACCTCATTCAGTAGTGTTTACCCGGCGCCAGCGCCAATATGGAGATCAATATGCTTACAGTCCGACTTCCCGATGGTTCCGCCCGTCAATTTGACGGTCCGGTCACCGTGGCCCAAGTGGCAGCCAATATCGGCACCGGCCTGGCCAAGGCTGCGCTGGCCGGCAAAGTGGACGGCAAATTGGTCGACACTTCCTATTTGATCGAGCAAGACGCCGAAGTGGCGATCGTCACCGACAAGGATGCCGATGGCCTGGAAGTGATCCGTCACTCGACCGCGCACTTGCTGGCCTATGCCGTCAAGGAGTTGTTCCCTGAGGCGCAAGTGACGATCGGTCCGGTCATCGAAAACGGTTTTTATTACGACTTCGCGTACAAGCGTCCGTTCACCCCGGAAGATTTGGCTGCGATCGAAAAGAAAATGTCCGAACTGGCCAAGAAAGACGAGCAAGTCACCCGCACCGTGATGCCGCGCGACGCCGCCGTCGACTACTTCACCAGCATCGGCGAAGTTTACAAGGCGGAAATCATCGGCTCGATCCCGGCCGACCAGGAAGTGTCGCTGTATGCCGAAGGCAAGTTCACCGACTTGTGCCGCGGCCCGCACGTGCCGTCGACCGGCAAGCTGAAAGTGTTCAAGCTGATGAAGCTGGCCGGCGCCTACTGGCGCGGCGATTCGAAGAATGAAATGCTGCAGCGTATCTACGGCACCGCCTGGGCCAGGAAGGAAGACCAGGAGCAATACCTGCATAACCTGGAAGAGGCGGAAAAGCGCGACCACCGCAAGCTGGGCAAGCAGCTCGATTTCTTCCATTTCCAGGAAGAAGCGCCGGGCCTGATTTTCTGGCATCCGAAGGGCTGGTCGATCTGGCAGCAAGTCGAGCAATACATGCGCGCCGTGTACCAGGTCAATGGTTACCAGGAAGTCAAGGCGCCGCAAATCCTGGATCGCGGCTTGTGGGAAAAAACCGGCCACTGGGATAACTATCGCGAAAACATGTTCATCACCGAGTCGGAAAACCGCTCGTATGCGCTGAAACCGATGAATTGCCCGGGCCATGTGCAGATTTACAACAGCGGCATGCGCAGCTACCGCGACCTGCCTTTGCGTTACGGCGAATTCGGTCAATGCCACCGCAACGAGCCGTCCGGCGCGCTGCACGGCATGATGCGGGTGCGCGGCTTTACCCAGGATGACGGCCATATTTTCTGTACCGAAGAGCAGATCGCCGGCGAAGTGACGGCCTTCCACGCGCAAGCGATGGCGGTGTACGCGGCATTCGGCTTTGAAAACATCGATGTCAAGCTGGCCTTGCGTCCGGACAGCCGCATCGGCACCGAGGAAAGCTGGGATATCGCCGAGGAATCGCTGCGTTCCGCGCTGCGCGCCTGCGGCGTCAGCTGGACTGAATTGCCGGGCGAGGGCGCGTTTTACGGTCCGAAAATCGAATACCATCTGAAGGATAGCCTGGGCCGCGCATGGCAAGTCGGCACGGTGCAGATCGACCCGTCGATGCCGGGCCGCCTGGGCGCCGAATATGTGGCGGTCGACAATACCCGCCAGGTGCCGATCATGCTGCACCGCGCGATCGTCGGTTCGCTGGAGCGTTTTATCGGCATCCTGATCGAACACTATGCCGGCGCGTTGCCGATGTGGCTGGCGCCGGTGCAAGTGGCGGTGTTGAATATCTCCGACGCGCAAGCCGACTATGCGCAGGAATTGGCCGCGAAGCTGAGAAAATCAGGGTTCCGCGTACACGCTGATTTGCGTAATGAGAAAATTACCTATAAAATACGCGAACATTCCGTACAAAAATTGCCGTATATCTTAGTTATCGGCGATAAAGAGCGGGATGCCAATACAGTGGCCGTGCGGGCGCGGGGCAATGTCGATCTGGGCGTAATGTCCGTCGATGCCCTGATAGAGCGACTCAAACTTGAAGTCGACACCAAGGCCTGACGAGGAAACTCGCAGCACGACTGTCTTATCAGATTTTTAAAGGAAATTACAATAGCTACTGACAAGTCGCATCGCATCAATGGCGAAATCACTGCCCCTGAAATGCGTTTAAGTGGGGTCGATAACGAGCCTCTCGGTATCGTGAGTTTGGCTGAAGCCTTCCGCCTGGCGGAAGAGGCGAACGTCGATCTGGTGGAAATCGCGCCTACCGCGCAGCCGCCGGTGTGCCGTTTGATGGACTACGGCAAATTCAAGTATTCGGAGCAGAAAAAGGCTCACGAAGCCAAGTTGAAGCAAAAGATCATCCTCGTGAAGGAAGTCAAATTCCGTCCGGGAACCGATGATGGCGATTACAATATCAAGTTGCGTAACCTCATCAAGTTCCTCGATGACGGCGACAAAACCAAGATCACGCTGCGTTTCCGCGGCCGTGAGATGGCGCATCAGGATATTGGCTTCCGCATGCTGGAGCGCTTGAAAGCCGACCTGGAGCCATATGGCCAGGTCGAGCAATTTCCAAAGATGGAAGGCCGCCAGATGATCATGGTCCTTTCGCCGAAAAAGAAAAAGTAAGGTCGTACCCGTAGGCTTGCGTAGATCCGCGCCATGTCTGGCGCGGCGCGCATGCTTCGGAAATATTTGCGCTATCGCCCAGTAATGAGCGATAATCGCGAACTGCAATGGACTCGCATCTGTTGCAAAACATGTGAAAGCAGGCATCTAAGCGCAACGTCTTGTTGCCACCTGCAATCCTGTTATAAATGGAGCTGTCCGTAAAAGGACAGATTGCTATGCCTAAAATGAAGACCAAAAGCTCCGCGAAAAAACGTTTTCGCGTGCGTCCAGGTGGTACTGTCAAGTCGGGTCACGCGTTCAAACGCCACATCCTGACCAAGAAAACCACCAAAAACAAACGTCAATTGCGCGGTACCCGCAACATCAACGCGTCGGATGTCACATCCGTCATGCGCATGATGCCGACTGCTTAATCTCACACTCAATTTAAGGAGTTACTATGCCTAGAGTAAAACGTGGGGTTACAGCTCGTGCCCGTCATAAGAAAATTCTTGTCCAAGCTAAAGGCTACCGTGGTCGCCGCAGCAAGGTATACCGCGTTGCCAAGCAAGCAGTCATGCGCGCTGGTCAATACGCTTACCGCGATCGCCGCAACAAGAAACGTGTCTTCCGTCGTCTGTGGATCGCCCGTATCAACGCCGCTTCCCGTGAGCATGGCGTTACCTACAGCGTATTCATGAATGGCTTGAAAAAAGCCTCTATCGAACTGGACCGTAAAGTCCTGGCCGATATGGCTGTCATGGACAAGCCAGCGTTCGCTGCGATTGTCAATGCAGTGAAAGCAAAAATCGCTGCGTAAGCACGAATTTTGTCAGCGCCGCCCTCGGGTGGCGTAAAAAGAGCGGGGCAGGGGTGCATAACCTTATGCCCCGTTTTTGATTGTTGGGCTCTGGTCCAGGAATGATTTCCACAACAGGAAACCGCATGAACTCCCTCGAACAACTCGTCGTCTCGGCCCAGGCTGACTTTATCGCCGCCGCGGACGCTGCAGCACTTGAAAACGCCAAAGCCCAATACCTGGGCAAGACTGGCCAAATTACCGAATTGATGAAGGGCCTGGGCAAACTCGACCCGGACGCCCGCAAAGCCCAGGGCGCGCTGATCAACGCCGCCAAGGGACAGATTGAAGACGCGCTGACCGCGCGCCGCGACGCCCTGGCCGACGCGCAAATGATGGCCCGCCTGAACCAGGAAGCGATCGACGTGTCGCTGCCGGGCCGCTTGCGCGCGCCGGGCGGCTTGCACCCTGTGATGCGCAGCTGGGAACGGGTTGAGGAAATTTTCCGCTCGATCGGTTTCGACGTGGCCGACGGCCCGGAAATCGAAACCGACTGGACCAACTTTACCGCCTTGAACAGCCCGGAAAACCATCCGGCCCGTTCTATGCAGGATACCTTCTACATCGACGGCAACGATAGCGACGGCAAGCCCTTGCTGCTGCGTACCCATACCAGCCCGATGCAGGTCCGTTATGCGCGCACCCACACGCCGCCGATCAAGGTGATCGCGCCGGGCCGCACCTACCGCGTCGACAGCGATGCGACCCATTCGCCGATGTTCCACCAGGTCGAAGGCTTGTGGATCGCCGAAGACATCAGCTTCGCCGACTTGAAGGGCGTATACCTGAACTTCGTCAAGGCGTTCTTCGAGACCGACGATTTGCAAGTGCGTTTCCGTCCGTCGTATTTCCCGTTCACCGAACCGTCGGCCGAGATCGACATCGCGTTCGGCTCCGGCCCGCTGAAAGGCCGCTGGCTGGAAGTGTCGGGCGCCGGCCAGGTGCACCCGACGGTGGTCAGGAACTTCGGCCTGGACCCGGAAAAATTCATCGGCTTTGCTTTCGGCTCCGGCCTGGAACGCTTGACGATGCTGCGTTACGGCATCAACGACTTGCGCCTGTTTTACGAAGGCGACTTGCGTTTCCTGAAGCAATTCAACTAAGTCTGTAATCCCTCCGCGCTGGAGCGCCGCGTGCGCTCGCGCCCTGACTATTTTTTGCGCCTGAAGGCTTGATTATGCAATTTTCCGAAAACTGGCTCCGTACCATGGTCGATCCGAAGATGACTTCGGATGAACTGGCCCACTTGCTGACCATGTCCGGTCTCGAAGTCGAGGCTGTCGAAGCGGTCGCGCCGCCATTTTCCAATGTGGTGGTGGGTCTGGTGCGTTCGATGGAGAAACATCCTAATGCCGACCGCCTGAATGTGTGCCAGGTCGACGTCGGCACCGGCACCTTGCTCAACATCGTCTGCGGCGCGCCGAATGTGCGTCCCGGCTTGAAAGTGGTGTGCGCGATGGCGGGCGCGGTATTGCCGCCGGGCGCGGACGGCAAGCCGTTCGAAATCAAGGTCGGCCAATTGCGCGGCGTCGAGTCGCAAGGCATGTTGTGCTCCGCGCGCGAATTGAAATTGTCGGAAGAAAACGCCGGCTTGCTGGAATTGCCGGACGATGCGCCGATCGGCCGCAACTTCCGCGATTATTTCGAATTGAACGATCTGAAATTCACCATCAAGCTGACGCCGAACAAGGCCGATTGCCTGTCGGTGCTGGGCGTGGCGCGCGAAGTGTCCGCGCTGACCGGCGTGGCGCTGAATGCGCCGCAATGTCGCGCCGTCGCCGTCAACAGCGATGAAGTGTTGCCAGTCAAGGTCAGCGCGCCGGACCTGTGCGGCCGTTTCACCGGCCGCGTGATACGCGGCTTGAACGCCCGCGCGACCACGCCGGACTGGATCAAGCAGCGTCTCGAACGCAGCGGCCAGCGTCCGCTGTCGGCGCTGGTCGATATTTCCAATTATGTGATGCTGGAACTGGGCCGTCCCAGCCACGTGTTTGACCTGGCCAAGATCGATGGCGGCCTGGACGTGCGTTGGGGCAAGGCTGGCGAATCGCTGAAACTGTTGAATGGCAACACCGTTGCCGTCGACGAGTGGATCGGCGTGATTGCCGACGACAAGGAAATCGAATCGCTGGCCGGCATCATGGGTGGCGACGCGACCTCGGTGTCCGACGACACCGACAGCATTTACCTGGAAGCCGCATTCTGGTGGCCAAACGCCATCCAGGGCCGCGCGCGCCGCTTTAATTTCTCGACCGATGCGGCGCACCGTTTTGAACGCGGCGTCGATTTTGCGACCACCGTCGAACACATCGAGCGCATCACCGCGCTGATCGTCGAAATTTGCGGCACCCAGGATACCAAGGTTGGCCCGGTGGACGACCATGTGGTCAATTTGCCGCAGCGCACACCAGTGACGCTGCGCACCGCGCGGGCGCAGAAAGTCATCGGCGTGCCGCTGACCGATGCCGTCATCGCCGACATCTTTACCCGCCTGGCGTTGCCATTCACGCTGGACGATGGCGTATTTTCGGTGACCGCGCCCAGCTACCGTTTTGATATCGAGATCGAAGAAGACTTGATCGAAGAAGTGGCGCGCGTCTACGGTTTCGAAAACATTCCGGCCTTGCCGCCGGTGGCTGCCAGCAAGATGCAAATCGCGCCGGAAAATACCCGTTCGCTGTTTGCCGTGCGCCATCAGTTGGCCGGCCTGGGGTACCAGGAAGTGGTCAACATGAGTTTTGTCGATGCCGGCTGGGAGCGCGATTTCTCCGGCAATAGCGCGCCGATCGTGTTGCAAAACCCGATCGCCAGCCAGATGAGCGTGATGCGTTCGTCGCTGATCGGCAGTCTGCTGGCCAATGTGCGCTACAACTTGAACCGCAAGACCAACCGCGTGCGCATCTTTGAAACCGGCGCGATCTTCAAGCGCAATGCCGCGATAAACAACGGCGCCTTGACGGTGGCCGGTTACGAGCAGCCCAAACGGGTTGCCGCGATGGCCTACGGCCCGGTTGCCGACGAGCAGTGGGGCCAGGCTACGCGCAACGTCGATTTCTTCGACGTGAAAGCGGACCTGGAAGCCTTGTTTGCGCCGCAAGTGCTGCGTTTTAGCAAGGCGGAACATCCGGCGCTGCATCCTGGCCGTTCGGCGCATGTGGAAATCGATGGGGTCGTGATCGGCTTTATCGGCGAATTGCATCCGCGCTGGCTGCAAAAATATGACCTGCCTTTGGCCCCGGTCTTGTTCGAGGTTGATGCAATTGCATTGCAGCAACGTTCTGTGCCAAAATACGAAGAGATTTCCAAGTTCCCTGGCGCCAGCCGCGACGTGGCGGTGGTGGTCAAGCAAGATGTAGCCGCGCAAGATTTGCTGGATGCGTTTGCTGCCGCGGTACAATCGGCTCCTGCGGGCAAGATTGTGCAAGCCATTGTTTTGTTTGATGAATATCGTGGCAAAGGCTTGGAAAGCGACGAAAAATCGCTTGCTTTCCGCTTTAGCTTGCAAGATACTCAAAACACCTTGCAAGACGATGTCGTCGATGCCGTCATGACGGCGTTGATCGATGCGGCCAAGCAAGAACACGGCGCAAAACTGCGTTCGTAAGCGGCGATCATCGATTAAAAACAGGGCAACCATCGCGGGTCCGGCAAGTGCCGGATCCAGGCGCACAGATAAGGCAGGGCAGGAAAATTAATAATAACGACGTTGATTCCGCCGTACTCCAATCCGCATTGACCGCTGATCTGCATCGGGCAATGCTGGTCGCCAAGGTGCGCCAGGAAGCTGAAAAAGATTTGCCGACCTTGACCAAGGCGGAATTGGCTGAACTGTTGTTCGAGCAAGTCGGCTTGAACAAGCGCGAAGCGAAGGATATGGTCGAGACGTTCTTCGATGAGATCCGCAACGCGCTGGAACGGGGGGAAGCGGTCAAGCTGTCCGGCTTCGGCAACTTCCAGTTGCGCGACAAGCCGCAGCGGCCGGGACGCAACCCGAAGACCGGCGAAGAAATTCCGATCACGGCGCGCCGCGTCGTGACCTTCCACGCCAGCCAGAAATTAAAAGGCATGGTCGAGGAAACCAATCCGTTGGCGCGCGCCGCCTGAGTGAGTGGTGATGAATGATCGCATCAGTAAATCCGAATTGATCGTGTTGCCGCCGATACCGGCCAAGCGTTATTTCACGATCGGTGAAGTGAGCGAACTGTGCGGTGTGAAACCCCATGTACTGCGTTATTGGGAGCAGGAATTTTCTCAATTAAAGCCGGTCAAACGGCGAGGCAACCGGCGTTATTACCAGCGCCATGAAGTGCTGCTGATACGGCGCATACGCGAGTTATTGTATGAGCAGGGTTTTACCATCAGTGGCGCACGGAACAAGCTCGATAGCCGTGGCATCGATCTGGCGGAGTTGAACGGCGCGGATCTGATCGCCGCGCATGTCGTCGCAGAACCGGAAGTGCCGGCGCTGGACCGCGAGTGGATACGCAGCGAATTAATCGCGATTTTGAACTTGCTAAAGTAAAAATAGCACCAATATAGGGGGAGGCATGTTGAGGCCTCCTTTTTTGCATGATAAGCGTGTGCTGCATCAGCGCCGCGCCAATCGGCAGTAGATGTGCCGGATTTTTAACGATAATATTAATGTTGCGTTTTTACTAAATGCATACGCTGTACCGGGACGGCGTTACAGCCCGGTCTTCTTTCCCATGCCAGGAAAATTTAAGGGGAAACAATGATACGCGTTGCCATTTGTGATGATCACCAAATTGTAAGAGCAGGATTCAAGCAGATTTTTTCGTCTTCGGACGATTTTAGTGTGGTGGCGGAAGCGGGTACGGGACGCGAAGCGCTCGATATCGCACGCCGCGAAATATGCGATGTGTTGTTGCTCGATATCGCCATGCCGGATCAAAGCGGCATCGATACCTTGCGCACCATTCGCCAGGGCCAGCCGGAATTGCCGGTGCTGATCTTGAGCGGTTATCCGGCGCAGCAATACGCGCTGAATTTGTTCAAGATGGGCGCCAACGGCTACCTGAACAAGGAGTGCGAAGCCGATGAATTGATGACGGCCGTGCGGACCGTGTTCCAGGGCCGCCGTTACGTCAGTTCGACGGTCGGCGAATTGCTGGCGCAATCGTTCGACCGCGATCCGAACACGGCCTTGCATACCGAATTGTCGGACCGCGAGTTCCAGGTATTCTTGCGCCTGGCGCGCGGCGCGACGGTATCCGATATCGGCGTGGCCTTGTCGTTGAGCATCAAGACGGTCAGTACTTACCGCACCCGCATCATGGAAAAGATGGCATTGCAGTCGAATAGCGATTTGACGTACTACGCCATGAAAAACAATTTGCTCGATTAATAACAGCTGGCAAAACGTCCATCAAAAAGGGCGTTTTGCCGCGACCGGATGCGCTTGCGCCAGATGCACGCCTGAATTGTGCGGCGCATGATGCTACTGCGGGGTCTATAATTGGCGAGCCTGGGACTAATGTTCCGGGGCGTAACCTTGCTAAGGATGCTCAACAGGATGTATTTCACCGTCGATCCGGCCCCCAATCTGCGCCTGCCTTTGTACAAGACTGTCCTGTGTATCGTCTGCGCCTTGCTGCTGATACTGAATGGCTTCAGCCTGTACCATAATCTGCAGACGCTGAAGGGCACCAATACCTTGCTGGGCCAGAGTGCGCGCGTCGCCGACCGCCTGCAATACCTGAACGTGCTGGTGCTCGATGCCGAAAGCAGCTTGCGCGGCTATTTCATTTCCGGATCGGAATCCTACCTGGGGCCGTCGAAGACCGCCACGCTGGAAATCGACAATCAACTGAATGAATTGCAAAAGCTGCTCGAAGGCAGTCCTTCGCAATTAAAGAACCTGGCGCAATTGCGCACGCTGGTGCGGCGCAAGATGTCGATCCTCAACGAATCGATCGAAGTCTACAAGCAGGGCGGGCTGGAAGATATCGTCAAGATCGCCCGCGTCAGCGACGAGCGCGCGGCAATGGATGAAATCCGTTTGCAAGTGGTGATCATGGCGCAGGAACAAAACGAAGCGCTGGCCAACGGCAGCGCGGCGTTTTATCGCGAATACCAAAAAGCCGTCATCCTGGGCATCGGCATCAATGCGCTGGCGATCCTGGTGCTGGTGATGTTTTATCAACTGGTGCGGCGCAGTTTCCAAAACCGGGCGGTGGTCGAACACGCCTTGCAAAACGCCAACGACACGCTGGAATCGACGGTGGCCAAGCGCACCGAACAATTATCGGTGTTGTCGCGCCATTTAATCAGCGTCAATGAAGAAGAAAAAGCCCGGCTGGCGCGTGAATTGCACGATGAATTGGGCGCCCATCTGACCTCGATCAGCATGGATATCGGCGCGGTGACGCAGCAATTGGCCAAATCCGATCCCGAATTGGCGGCCCAATTGCGGCGCGCCAAGGCGACGCTGATTGAAACCGTGGAATTGAAACGCCGCATCGTCGAAGACTTGCGCCCAAGCTTGCTGGATAACCTGGGCTTGTGCGCGGCGATTGAAAGTTATTGCGAGGAATTCACGCGCATGACGTCGGTGCGCTGCGATACCGATGTCGGCATTACTATCGACCACAAGGAAAGCACCTTGACGATCGCCTTGTTCCGCATCGTCCAGGAATCGCTGACCAATATCATGAAATACGCCAAGGCGCGCCATGTGACAGTCAGTTTGCGGCGGGTCGACAGTGGCTTGATCCTGCGCATCGTCGACGATGGCATCGGCATTACCGAGGAAGAAATGAGCAAGCCGATGTCGCATGGCTTGCTGGGAATGCGGGAACGCGCCTTGTTGTTGGGCGGAACCTTGTCGCTGAAACGGGGCAAGGATAACAATGGCACTTGCGTTGAAGCGCTGATACCGCTGCCCCAGGCAGCGGCAAGCGATGAGCCGGCGATCAGCAGCGGCTCACATCCACCAGCAGGCGGTCATACTCCGTCTTTGCCACTTTATAGCACTCCCCCGCATAGGCTTCCAAGCCTAGACGATCAAGCACGGTAATGTTGCCGCGGCGATAGTGGATCAAGCCTTCGTCCTGCAATTTGCCGGCGGCGGCGGTAATGCTTTCGCGGCGCACGCCCAGCATGATCGAAATCAATTCCTGGGTCACTTTCAATTCATTTGATGGCGAGCGGTCCAGGCGGTCCAGCAACCAGCGGCACAGTTTTTGTTCAATCGAGCTGTGGCGGCCGCCCACGGCGTTTTGCGCCATTTGCGCGAACAGGGCATTGGTGTAGCGCATCAGCAACTGGGGCAGGGCGCCGCCCTGGTTGAAGGCGTCGCGCAAGAATTGGGTTTTCAGGCGGAAGCCGTAACCGGCGCTTTGCACCACCGCCGCGCACATCGCGCGTTCGCCCGGCACCAGCGACAAGCCGACCACGCCTTCATGACCGACCACCGCGATCTCGGTGGTGGCGCCGTCTTCCATTACGTACAGCAAGGAAACGATGGCGGTGGTCGGGAAGTAGGTGTATTCCAGGCTGCTGCCGTAATCGTACAGTTCTTTACCGAACGGCATTTCAACCAGTTCCAGGTGCTCAAACAGCGATTCCAGCGCGGTGCGCGGCAGCGCCGCCAGCAATTCGTTTTGCTGGGCGCTGCTGAAGCTGACCGATGGACGAGACGCAACTTTTGACGCCACCTTGAATTCACGCGTGCCGGCAGGCACGGGATTGGACCGCGAACGCGATGTCGGGGCGGTGGCGCTAAGTTGAGCATTGTTCATTTTTATTCCTCGCAGGCTTAAATTTCTTACATCGGATGCGATTCAGGCCGAAATCTTCGGTGGCTAGTCTGGCGGCCGGCACTCGGTGATGAGTCCGGCAACCGCCACGCGCCATGCGAATCGCGATGTAGCTACTTTAAAAGCTTATGTAGGTAACGAACATAAGATTAGCAGTCGCCGCCATGTAGTCTTTTTGCAGGCGAATTTGTAAGCCTAGTCCTACTAGGAATGGTTGAGCGCTAGCCCTGGGCGCCGCCGACGCTGCGTTTTCCGTTTTTGCTGGAAATAACGCGCGGTTTATTGGCGCTGCGCAGTCCTGCCGGACGCACTGGCCGCAGCAGATAATCAAGCGGTTCCGGCGCCAGCAAAGGCGGTAGCGGCGGGCTGACCGTATCGAGACTCTCGGTGTCGAGGCGGAAACGGCTAACTGCATGACTGAGTGTATCAGTTTCCGCCAAAAGACGCCCGGAACCCGCGTGCGCACCCTCCACCAGTGCGGCGTTCTGGCGCGTCATGTCGTCGATGCGCGCCAGCGCACCGTTGATGTGCTCGATTTCCGCGTTTTGCGCGGCGCCGGCGCTGCTGATCCTGGCGATCAGCGCCGCCACTTGCTCGACCGCCTCGACCACCTGTTCCATGGTGCTGCCGGCCGCATCGACCAGCTGGCCGCCGGCCTCGATCTTGTCGACCGAATCGCCGATCAGGCGCTTGATTTCCAGCGCCGCCGCCGCCGAGCGCTGCGCCAGGTTGCGCACTTCGCCGGCCACCACCGCGAAGCCGCGGCCCTGTTCACCGGCGCGCGCCGCTTCGACGGCCGCGTTCAACGCCAGGATATTGGTCTGGAAGGCGATGCCGTTGATGACGCCGATGATGTCGACGATCTTGTGCGAACTGGCCTTGATCGACGCCATCGTCTCGACCACGGCGGCGACCGTCCGTCCGCCGCGCCGCGCCACGCCGGTTGCCGCCGTCACCAGCTGGCGGCCGTCGCTGACGTGGCTTTCGTTGCGTTTGACGGTCGCCGTCAATTCCTGCATCGAGACCACGGTGCTGCCCAGCGCCTCGGCCTGGCTGGCCGTGTGGCCGGACAGCGCGGCGTTGCCGTCGGCAATATCGCGGGTGGCGTCGCTGATCACCGCGGCGCCGCTGCGGATATCGCCGACCAGCATCAGCAGCGCCTGCGTCATGGCGCCGAAATCCTTGACCAGCTCGCCGATCTCGTCGCGCGCGTCGGACTGGATGTGCAAGGCCAGGTTGCCGGCGGCGGCTTGTTGCACGGCATGTTTCAAGCAGGCCACGTCGCGCGTGAACGAGGCGTAAAAGCCGGCGAACAGATAGGCCGCCACCAGGACCGCGGCCAGCACGGCCAGCAGCATCAGGTTGCGGTGCTGGCCATCGCGGGCGATGCGTTCGGCCAATAACTGGTCCAGTACCTTGGCCGAGGCGCCGGCCAATTGATGCAGGCCGTGCGCGCTCTGGCTGCCGGCCGCATAAAATTCCTTGCCGGAAGTCTGGTTATAGGAATTGCTCACTTCATTCTTGCTGCGTTCCAAAAATGCCAGCGCACCGGGCAGCGCCGACAAACGGCTGTGCAGCGCCGTTTTCAAGGCGGGATGGTTGGCGAAAATCGCATCGAACTGGGCCGGCACCAATTCCAGCTCGTGCCGCGCGATCAGGCTGGTGGCGTTGACCAGCTGATCTTCATTGGCTTCGAACAAGCCGGTATCGATGAAGGCGGCGCCGCGGCCGGCGATGTCGGACAGGTTTTCCGCCAGGCCGGGCAGGGTTTTCAAGATGGCCGTCGACAACTGGCTGCCGGCCGCCTCCGGGTCCAGGCTCAGCTTGGAGCGTTCGGCCACCAGCGCGGCCAGCTTGCCAAGCCGGGCGATCAGCGCGCTGTGCAGTACATAACTTTCCTTGGCGCTCAATCCCTGGCGCGTTGCCATCTGTTGCCATTGTTTTGCAATCTCGGCCGCGTCGGGCCGGCCGGCCAGCTGTTTGACGGCGCTGTCGATTTGCTGCTTCAGCGGCGTGGTGTCGATATCTTGCTTGCCGTTCAGGCGCAGATGCTCCAGGCCGCGCCGTTGCTGGGCCAGGCTGGTGATTTCCTGCAATTGGCCGATATAGGCCACGCCGCGCTGTTCGTCTTGCGCCAGCGCCAGCGATTTTTCCAGCTCCGCCATCAATAGCGCCGTCACCAGCAGCAGCGGCAACAGGAACACCAGGCACACCAGGATAAATTTGGGCAGCAAACGCAGGCGCTGCATTAATCGGATCGCTGGCGCGAGTAATATCTTCATGGTACTCCCAATGGTTATTTGATAACTTTGTTGTTGCGCTGCAATAATGCGACAAAATTGTGACCGCATGATGAAGTGACGGCAGTCGCGGATGAACTTGCTGGGCGGCGCCGTTCTTCCATGGGGAAATACTGCATAATGCGTAGCGTTGCATATCCTTCTTATGGTTTCCGCATGCATGTATTACTGGTTGAAGACGATGTCGTGCTGGCCGATGGCTTGACGCGCATCTTGAGCGCGCACGGCATGGCGGTCGATGTGCTGGGCAATGGCAGCGCCGCCGACCTGATGCTGCAACGCACCGAGGTGGCGGTGCTGGTGCTCGACATCGGCTTGCCCGGCATCGATGGTTTTGAAGTAGTGCGCCGCTTGCGCGCGCGCGGCAGCACGATACCGGTGCTGTTGCTGACGGCGCGCGACGCCATCGAAGACCGGGTGCGCGGCCTGGAACTGGGCGCCGACGATTACCTGGTGAAACCTTTTGCGGCCGCCGAACTGGTGGCGCGGCTGAAGGCGCTGGTGCGCCGCACTGGACCGAAACCGGCTTTACTCAGTTTGGCGGGCCTGAGCCTGGATACCGCCGCCAAGCGGGCCCGCGCCGGCGAACGTATCATCGAATTGTCGGTGCGCGAATGGGCGGTGCTGGAACACTTGCTGCGCCACGCGACCCGGGTGGTGTCCAAGCAGCAAATTATCGACGCCATCCTGCCGTGGGGCGACGATCTGACCTTGAACGCGGTCGAAGTGTATATCTCGCGGCTGCGCCTGAAAATCGCCGGCGGCGGAGTGGTGATCCGCACCATACGGGGGTTTGGATACTTACTGGAAAGCGAGCATGTCTAGCATTCGCCTGCGCCTGTTGACGTGGCTGATCGGACCGATCCTGCTGCTGAACCTGGCTGGCGGCACCTTGACCTACCTGCTGGCCTGGGTGCCGGCGCAAAGCGCGTTCGACCAGGGTTTGCTGGATGCGGCCGGCGCGCTCGGCGCGAGGCTCAGTCCGGTCGCGCAGGGTGGCGTGCGGATCGACTTGCCGCGCCAGGCCGAGCAAGTGTTGCGGGCCGACCAGGTCGATGCGATTTATTTCGCGGTGCGCAGCCTGGATGGCCGGCTGATCGCCGGCGACGCCGATTTCCCGCTGCTGCGCCAGCCCGGCAAGGGGGCGCTGATGTATGACGGCCAGATGCGCGGCGAAGCGGCGCGCATCGTGTCGCAGCATATGCTGGTCGGCGCCACCGAGGTCGAGATCGGCATCGCCAAAACCTTGCGCAAGCGGTTGCAAATCCGCTCCGCGATCATTCGCGCCCTGATTCCGCTGGAAGCGCTGATTACGCTGGTGTCGGCCGGCCTGATCTGGTTTTCGGTCAGCCGCGGCTTGCATCCTTTGCATCGGATGCGGGCCGACTTGAATGCGCGTGGCGGCGCAGACCTGGCGCCGCTGGATCCGGACCATGTGCCGGACGAACTGGCACCGGTATTGCTGGCTTTTAATGGCTTGCTGGAACGGGTGCGCGACGGCGCGCGCGCCCAGCACGATTTCCTGGCCAATGTCGCGCACCAGTTGCGCACCCCGCTGGCCGGCTTGCGGACCCAGCTCGAATGGCTGGAAAAGCGCCATGAACAAGACCCGGAAACCAGCCAGTCGGTACGCATGATGCTGCTGTCGGCCGCGCGCATGATACGCCAGACCAATCAATTGCTGGCGCTGGCGCGCGCCGAACCCAGCCACTTTGAAAAGACCCGGCTGGAACCGCTGCGGCTGAATTTACTGGTCGAGGAAGCGATCCAGTATTTTGTCGAAGAAGCCGCCAAGAAATCGATCGACCTGGGCTTCGACTTGCTGAAAACCACGGTGACCGGCGATCCCTTCCTGCTGCGCGACTTGATCGATAACCTGATCGACAACGCAGTGCGCTACACGCCGCCGGGCGGGGTGGTGACGGTACGCTGTTTCCCGCACGGACCAGCCGGCATGCTGGTGATCGAAGATTCCGGTCCCGGCATTGCGCCGGCCAAGCGCGACCTGGTGTTCCACCGTTTCATGCGGCTGGACGACAAGAGCGTCGGCAGCGGCCTGGGCCTGGCCATCGTGCGCGACATCGCGCTGGCGCACGGCGCCAGCATCGCCATCGAATCCAATCCGGCCGGGCGGGGCATGGTGTTTTCGGTACGTTTTTAAACCTCGGTCTATTCGTGCGCGCCGGCCGCTTCCCTGGCGAGGCGCGCATCGAGCTTTTGTTCGTATTTGGCGGCATAGTTGCGGCAAGCCTGGGGATCGATGAATGGGTTGCTGGCCGGCTGGCGGGCTGCCTGCTGCAATTTCTGGTCGAAGCCGGAATGGTCGGGGTGCGCCGAAATCAGGATATCGCACGGCAGTTGGGCGAAGTTGCGGATGCCGCTGCGGAACACCGCCGTGCTGCTCTGGTTGGCCGCTGCGCTGAAGTGAAAGCGATCGGCCGACACCGCGTTCAGGCTGGCGCCGAACACGATATCGACGCATTGGCCGTTTTGACAAGAGCGCCAGCTCCAGCTGGTGCTGCCGGGCGTATGGCCGGGCGTGAAATGGGCGCTGATGGCGGTATTGCCCAAGTGCAGAGTCTCGCCATCGCCGATGGCTTGCAGTTTGCTGACCGGCGCAAAGGCGTCGATCTGGCCCGCTTGCGGGTCGTTGGCCAGCACATGGCCGCCAGCCAGCGCCGCGATGCCGGCCGGGCTGCTGACGGTGATCGCGCCACTGTCGCGCGCCAGCGCCGCGATGCCGCCGGCATGGTCGAAATGCGCCTCGGTATTGAGGATGTATTTGACATCCTCGATGTTAAATCCCAGTTGTTGAATATTGGCGGCGATCGCCGGCACCGCTTGCGGCAGTGCGCCATCGATCAGGATCAGGCCGGCCTTGCTGTCGATCAAGACCAGACTCAAGCCGCCGAAACCGACGTAATACGTGTCGCCATGGATGCGCAGCGGCCGCTGCGGTTTCAGCCATTCTTTTGCGTAAGGGGAGGCGATCGGCCGGGTCAGCGGATCGGCGGCGAGCGTATTGGCCGACACGAGTGCCGCGGCCAGTGCGTAAAACCATGGTGAGGTCATGAAAGAGTGGGTCCGTGCAATTTATTATTTCTTTAGAATAGCATTTTTGCTATTTTGCGGGCAAGGGCCATCATGATCTGTCGCGATACAGGCTTTGTCAGGATTTTGTCAGCATTTCCTCAGGGAAATGAAAGCTGGACGATGTAGCATGATGGAAAGAATAGCGTCCGCGTTGTGCGGGTTTATCGATGTCATCGCATCCGGAGCAAAACATGAAGGCAGGCAAGCGCGGTTTCACCTTGATCGAAGTGCTGGTGACGGTCGCCATCGTCGGCATCCTGACCGCGGTCGCGTTGCCGTCTTACCGCGATTATGTGCTGCGCAGCCGCTTGACGGAAGCATTCAGCGCGCTCGGCGCGGCCCAGCCCGGCGCGGAACAATACTGGTCGATCAACCGCAGCTACGCCAATTTCGACACCGCCCACGGCTTGCCGTCGACCACCAGGAATTTTACGTATGCGTTGTCGGCCGCCACCGCGTCGACGTATACCATCACCGCCACCGGCACCGGCCCGACGGCCGGCTTCGTGTTCACCATCGACCAGAATGGCGGCCGCAGCACCACCGCGCCGGCTGGCTGGACCAGCAACAGTACTTGCTGGAGCGACCGCAGGGATGGCTCATGCATCAATTAAGTCCGGCCAGGCGGGGTTTTACCCTGCTGGAATTGATGGTGGTGCTGGTGATTTTCGGCATCTTGCTGGCGGTCGGCGTGCCGAAAATGGCATCCTGGAGCTTGAGCAACAAGGCCGCCGGCGCCACTGAATTGTATGCCGAGGGTTTCAAGCTGGCGCGCCAGCAGGCGCTGGGCCATAACGCGGCCAGCCGCATCGTGCTGACGCCAAATGCGCTGAATGGCCAGATGGATTGGCAAGTCGATATCTGTTTCCCGAAACCGGGCGTGCCCTGCTCGGATCAAAGCGGTTCCTGGTCGACCACCACCGCCCAGGCGGTCGGCGATCCCGAGGGCGCGGCCGGTTTTACGTCGGTGTTCCGGGGCGCCAGCGCCTTGCCGGCCGCCACGGTGCTGGTGCCGACCTTGTCGCCGGAAGGCACCTCCAGCGTGTATTTCACGTCGCTGGGCTGGGTCGATACCAGCTTTGACCAGCGCCTGAGCCGCTTGACGTTCGATCCGGCCGCCGCGTATGCGGCCACGTTGCGCTCGTCGGCGCTGGTGGTGACGCTGGCCGGCACGGTCAGCAAATGCGATCCGAAGGTCGCCGTCACCGATTCGCGGGGGTGTCCTCAATGAAACATCGTCAAGGCGGTATCGCTTTGCTGGAAGCGCTGATCGCCAGCCTGATCCTGGCCATCGGCCTGCTCGGCGCCATCGGCTTGCAGGCGCGCGCGTATTCGGCGATGTCGGACGCCGGCTTGCGCGCCGAAGCCGCGATGGCCACCGACAAGCTGTTCGGCGTGCTGGCCAACGACCAGCCCAATTTGTCCGGCTATGCGCTGGCCGAAGGCGGCGCGCCGGGCGACCGCCTGAAAACCTGGTACGCCAATACCCGCACCGTGATCCCCGGCGCGACGATTTCCATCGTCATCACGCCGAACGCCGACGCCACCCGCAACACGGTGGTGGCGACCATCAAATGGACCCGCAAGGATGGCGGCGCGCCGAATGTCCATAGCGTGACGTCGTATGTGGGGGGCGCATGAGATCGGATCGTCTTGCTTCCGGCGGCGGCGCCGGTTTTTCCGTGGTCGAGTTGCTGGTCAGCGTAGTCATCGGCATGCTGGCGCTGCTGTTCGCGACCCGGCTGGTCTTGAGTTCCGAGCAAAGCAAGCAGGCGTCGCTGGGCGGTTCGGATGCGATGCAAAACGGCATGCTGGCGCTGTTCACGATCAATAACGAAGCGAGCCAGGCCGGCTGGGGCTTGAACGATCCCTTGCTGACCGGTTGCGACACGGTATTTTTCGATAACCAAGGTTATACGCTGACGGCGGTGCCGCGCGGCGGCTTGATGGTCAGCCCGCTGGCCGCCGCGCTGATCGAATCGAACGGCGCCGACCCGGACCGGCTGACCTTGTATTCCGGCAGCGCCATGGGCGGCACCGGCACCTTGCGGCTGACCCACGATTACGCTGGAGAAAACAATATCGTGGTCGAGCGCGTGCCCTACGGTTTTGCGCTCGGCGACGTGATCGTGGTGGCGCCGGAAACCGTCGGTGCGGCCAAGTGCGCGCTGGCGCAGATCGCCGTCGACCCGGGCCTGCAGGCGGGACCGCCGCAGCCGCAAAAACTGAGCATCGCCAGCGGCGCCGGTTTCCGCTTCAACGCCGGCCAGCTGGGTGCGCTGTACAAGAATGGCCAGGCGCGCCTGTTCAACCTGGGGCCGGGATCAAGGCTGTCGTTCCACACCTGGTCGGTGGCCAACGGCTTCCTGCAGATGCGCGCCGCCGACCTGGCCGGCAGCAGCGCCGCACCGGCCAGCGTGACCGACAACATCGTGTCGCTGAAGGCGCAATATGGTTTCGACACGCGCAGCGGCGCCGCCTTTACGCCGTCCGGCGGCATGCAGGTATCGCAGTGGTCCGGCAGCATGATCGACGCCGATAATGACGGTCTGGTCGGCAGCGCCGGCGATTATCAGCATATCGCCGCGCTGCGGGTGGCGGTGGTGGCACGCAGCAAGAATCCGGAAAAGCCGAACAGCCAGGGCGTGTGCAGCGCCAGCACCGCCTTGCCGGTGGTGTTCGGCGCGGCCGAGCCATTCGGCGTCAGCGCGGTGCCGGTGTCCGTCAATGTGGCGGTGGCCGGCGATACGGTCGATTGGAAATGCTACCGCTACCGGGTATTCGAAACCATCGTGCCATTGCGCAATTCGAACTGGAGACCGACATGAGCAACGCTATCCACTTGCGCCGGCCGCGCGGCGTGGCCTTGCCGGTGATGCTGGTGATACTGGCCGTGATGCTGATCGGCAGCCTGTATTTGCTGCGCTCCAGCACCTCGAGCACCTTGATGACCAGCAACCTGGCGTATGAAGCCAGCCTCGGCAAGGCGGTCGACCTGGGCCTGCTGACCGGCTTCCAGTGGCTGAAAAACACCGCATCGGGCAACAAGGCCCTGCTCGATGCGAACAGTCCGGACAATGCCTATGTGGCGACCTTCGACACCAGCCAGGGCGTCAACAGCAGCGGCTTCTGGAACGGCTCGAAAACCATCGACGACGATTATAACAACCGCATCGAATACGTGATACACCGCATGTGCGCTTTTTCCGGCGCGTATAACCAGCCGAAGAACAGTTGCATGCAAACCGCGCCGAATACCTCGGTGGTCAACAATGCCGTGGCGCTGGGCGACAGCCTGGCCAGCGACAGCGTCAGCCTGGCCGGCGCGCCGCAAATCCATTACATCGTCACCGCGCGCATTTTCGGCGTGCGCGGCGGCAATGTGGTCAATCAAGCCGTAGTCATGATAGGCGCATGATGAAAAAACTGTGTTATTTGTTCACGTTGTCGCTGGTCGTGCTGTTGTGGCCGGCAGGGGCGGGCGCGGGCACCACCAATATCGCGCAAGTCCCGTTGCTCAATATCGACGGCACCGGTTCGGTCAAGCCGAACCTGATGCTGCTGTTCGATAATTCCGGTTCGATGGACCAGGCTTATACGCCCGATTATGTGGACGATAACCTGTGCCGCTTTTATGCCGATTTATCCAGCGGCACCACCGGCTGCACGGTCGGCCATCCGCCGTTCATGAGCCCCGACTTTAACAAGCAATATTACAATCCGAAAATCCATTATGGCGTGCCGATCAAGGCGGACGGCAGCTTTTACGACAGCATGACGGCGGCCAATACCGGCAACTGGACGCGGGTGCCGGGCGACGGTTTTGGCGCGCGCAGCACCGATATGTATGGCAACAGCATCGGCACCAGCAACCTGGTGACCGGCTTTCCTGATTTGCAATGGTGCGACAATAACGGCAATTGCCGCAGCAATACCGCGACCTACACCTATCCGAACAATACTTATTACAATGCCAGCGGCAAGAACGGCAATCCCTACTATTACACCATCGGCGTCGCTGAATATTGCACCGACGATAAAATGACGGTCTGCAAGTCGACCTCGGTCGGCGCGCCGGCGCCCAGCGGTTATCCGGTGCCGGCCAAGGTGCGCTGGTGCAGCAACACCTCGCTGACCAATTGCCAGGGCAAGCGGGTCGGCAACTTCCAGTATCCGCGCTATTCGGCGGTGCTCGGTTCGACCGCGTCGTACGGCACGATTTCGATCGGCGCGTCGAACGGCCCCAATTCGGTCAGCATCAGCAGCGTCACGATTCCCGACCCGAACACCGCGCGCACCATCACCAATACCGCGGTGACGGCGGCCAACGGCACCGATACGCCGGCCAAGCAGCAGGCGCTGGCCAGCGCGCTGGCGGCGTCGATCATCGCCAAGACCGGCCTGGCCAATCAATACTGGGCCTGCGTCAACAACCCGGTCGGCACCAGCACGGTGGCGCCGTGTGCGTCGTACGGCATCACGCTGGGCGGCGACAATATCGTCGCGGTGTTGCCGATCACTTGCAGCGGCGCGAAAAGCGCCGCCAATTGCAGCGTGCTCAACGACTCGTCGCGCGCCGGCTGGGGCATCACCGTCAATGCGCCGGCGACCACCGTCAGCACGGCGGTGACCTATGTGCCGCCGACCGCGCTGATCGCCGTCAGCGGCACCAGCGCCAGCAATAATCCCAGCGCCACGCTGAACGGCGTCAGCTACAAGGGCGCCAGCCTGGCCGGCAGCATCTCGCTGGGCAAAAGCCGCAATGCCGGCGCCGTGGCCAGCAGCATCGTGTCCGCCATCGGCAGCGGTGGCAATATCCGCGCCTATGTCGGCGGCAACGGCGTGACGCCGCTGTGCGCCGCGCAAAATACGTCCAGCGTGTGCATCGTCGAAAACAATGGTTCGGCCAATGGCGGCACGGTCGCGGTCGGCAGCCTGAACAATACCTCCAACGGCGGCCTGTCGTTTTCGACCAGCGCCGCCAACGGCTACCGCGCCGCCGCCGCCGCGGTGACCGACATGATCCCGGTACAAGTGACCGCGCTGGCCGCGCCGAGCACCTTCGTGCGGGTCGATATCGTCGATAGCCGGGCCACCTATCCGGCGTCCAGCGAGCGCACCGATTGCGTCAGTATCCGAGGCTTTTGCTCGTACGCCGAAGAAATGACCAATTTCGCCAACTGGTACGCGTATTACAAGACCCGGCTGCAAATGATGAAAACCTCGGTCGGCATCGCGTTTGCGCCATTGACCAGCAATTACCGGGTCGGCTACGCCAAGCTGTCGGTGATCGGCAACGGCGGTTCGATCGACATCAAGCCGGCCGACTTCAGCGCCACCGCGCGCAGCGCCTGGTACTCCGCGCTGTACGACACCACCGCCGGCGGCGGCACGCCGATCCGCCCGGCGATGAATAATGTCGGCAAGATGTTCGCCAACCAGTCGCCGTACAATTACGCGTCCGGCTCGGAAGTGGTGCAATACCCGTGCCAGCAGAATTTCATGATCTTGACCACCGACGGTTACTGGAACGGCAATACGGTCACCAATGTCGGCAATAACGACAATGTCGAGAATCCGGCGCGCTTCTGCACCGCCGCCGGCGGCTGCGTCGATACCCGCGGCCAGAGCCAGCCGTCGATTTCCGACATCGCGCTGTACTGGTATAACGGCGGGTCGAACACCGGCACCGTGTCGCTGCGGCCGACGCTGGAACCGGACTTGAGCAAGCCCGGCCTGGTCAGCGCCGGCGCCGGCGAAAACACCCATCTGCACATGACCACCTACACCCTCGGCCTGGGTGTCGACGGCATCATGGCCTACGATCCGGACTACGACAATTCCAAGGTCAAGGTCGGCGGCGACTTTTATAACCTGATCAGCGGCGTGCAGACCGGCTGTCCATGGAATAACAATGGCCCGTATGTGTGGCCGAATCCCGACACCACCAACGGCGCCAGCACGGTGCAGGAACGGGTCGACGACTTGTGGCACGCGGCCATCAACGGCCACGGCAAATACTTCAGCGCGTCCGACCCGACCCAGGTGGTGGCCGGCCTCAGCGAAGCGATCACCAAGCTGCAAGTGAAGGTCGGCGCCGCGGCGGCCGCCGCTACTTCGACGCCGAATATTTCGCAGGAAGACCGCGACGTGTTTTCCGCCACTTTCACCACGGTGCGCTGGTTTGGCGAGCTGAGCGACCGCAACATCGACACCGTGTCCGGCGCGGTGGTGCCGAATGTCATCTGGAGCACCTCGACCCAGCTGGGCCGGCAGGTGGCCAATAGCAGCGACCAGCGGCGCATCCTGTGGCGCGACCCGGTCACCGGCGCCATGCGCAATTTCCTGTACAGCGAGATGGGGGCGGCCGAGCGCGCGTGGTTTGCCAATCAATGCGGCGTGCTGGCGCAATGCACCTTGCTGTCGGCCGCCAACCGCACCATCGCCAACGACGCCAGCAACCTGATCAACTGGTTCCGCGGCCAGCAGCAATACGCCAACGACACCATTTTCCGCTCGTACTACACACCGCCGGCCGATAGCGTCAACACTTCGCCGGTGCCGATCGTGCTGGGCGATATCGCCAGCGCCAAGCCGGCCTATCTGTACGATGCCCGCAAGGCGTATTTGCTGGACGGTTACCCGGCGTTCCAGGCCGCGTCGCTGAAGCGCACGCGCACCTTGTTCGCGGCCGCCAATGACGGCATGCTGCATGCGTTTTACGCGCCCAACAGCAGCGATCCGGCCAATGCCGCCAAGCCGGGCGGCAAGGAAGTCTGGGCTTATGTACCGCGCATGACGATGCGCAAGCTGGCGCCGCAAGCGAGCACCACCTACGGCACCAACCATCAATTCACCGTCGATGGTTCGCCGGAGCTGGCCGACGTCAAGATCGGCAAGGACTGGAAAACCGTGCTGGTGGCCGGCTTGAACGGCGGCGGGCGGGGTTATTACGCGCTCGACGTGACCGACCCGGAAAATCCGCAGCCGCTGTGGGAATTGTGCGCCGACAGCAGCCTGTGCAAACAGAGCGACGGCGACATCGGCCTGACTTTCGGTAATCCGCAATTCGGCATGTGGAATAATCAATGGGTGGTGTTCCTGACGTCCGGCTACAACAACGTGCCGGGCGTCGATGGCGCCGGCAGCGGCACCGGCCAGGGTTATCTGTACATCGTCGCCGTCAGCGACGGCACGATCCTGAAAAAAATCTCGACCGGTTCCGGCACCGCCGATACGCCGTCCGGCCTGGCGCGCATCACCGCGATCACGCTGAACCCGGCCAGCGACCCGGTCACCACCTATATCTATGGCGGCGACAACCAGGGCCAGATGTGGCGTTTCGACCTGACCGACAGCACCGGCGCCAGCGTGCCGGTGCTGAAAATGGGCGACGCCGGCGTGAACCAGCCGATCACCACGCGGCCCGACGTGACCGCGTGCCGGGTCGATGCCGTGCAACAGGATGGCTCCGTGGTGTCGTCGGCGCAGCGGGTGGTGAGCTTCGGCACCGGCCGCCTGCTCGACATCCCGGACGTCACCAGCAAGGATGTGCAAAGCGTGTATGTGCTGAAAGACAGCGGCGCGACAATCGGCAATATACGCGGCGGCGGCATGGTCCAGCAAACGCTGTCGCAGGTCGGCAACAGCGGCGTGTATACCGTCAGCGGCAACAAGGTCGACCTGGCGCTGAAAAGCGGCTGGTATCTGGACTGGAACCAGAATCCCGGCGAACGGATGAACCTGGACCCGAAAATCGTTTCCGGCGCACTCAACATCGTCACCAATATACCGAGCGCCGAATCGACGTGCACGGTCGGCGGCACCAGTAATCTGTACCAGTTCGACGCTTGCAGCGGCAATTATGTGCGGGCCGACAAGAGCGTCGGCCAGACCTTGTCGAACACCTCGGCGGCGGTCGGTTTCATCATCATCCGGCTGCCGTCCGGCGCGTACAAAATGGTCAGCACCACCGCCGACGGCAAGATGCTGACCAATGAATTGTCGGCGCCGAACGCGATCGGCGCACATAAAGTGGGATGGCGCAGGGTGCGGGATTAAGACAGCCGGCGGTTTCAGCCAGTATCATTAGCGTTAAGGGAAATGACATGGCGAAGAATGGTATGCGCCCAATTCATCCTGGCGAAATCCTGCGAGAAGAATTCCTTGTACCGCTTGGTATGACTGCCCACGCCTTATCCAAGGCATTGCACGTCACGCCTTCACGAGTGACCGATATTGTGAATGAGCGCAGGGGAATCAGCGCCGACACCGCGCTCCGCCTGGCGCGCTACTTTGGCGGCGATCCTGAGTCATGGCTCAACCTTCAGCAAGCTTACGACCTCAACGTAACGGCTGAGGCTGCATTGCAGAAAATCATGGATCAGGTTCACCCGAGGGATCTGCACAATAATAGTCATGCGCTGGCGGCCTGACCTTGAATCGCATCGGCGTATGGCCTGTTTCTGTTCACACGGAGCGGGCAAGAGCCTGTAAAATCGAGGGTTTTTTGGACGGGCCATATTATGGTCGCGAATATGGCCAACGATAACGATATCATCACACCCGAAAATAACGATTCCGACGCGCCAGTGTCGAGTTCCAAGGCGCCGGCGCTGATCGCCCGCGAAGTGCAGCGGCGCCGTACCTTCGGCATCATTTCCCACCCGGACGCGGGTAAAACCACGCTGACCGAAAAACTGCTGCTGTTTTCGGGCGCGATCCAGATGGCCGGCACCGTCAAGGCCCGCAAGAGCGGCCGCCATGCGACGTCGGACTGGATGGAAATCGAGAAGCAGCGCGGCATTTCGGTGGCGTCGTCGGTGATGCAGTTCGAATTCCGCGACCACGTCGTCAACCTGCTCGACACGCCGGGCCACCAGGACTTTTCGGAAGATACCTACCGCGTGCTGACGGCGGTCGACTCGGCGCTGATGGTGATCGATGCCGCCAAGGGCGTGGAAGCGCAGACCATCAAGCTGCTGGCGGTATGCCGCATGCGCAATACGCCGATCGTCACCTTCATGAACAAGATGGACCGCGAGACGCGCGATCCGCTGGAACTGCTCGACGAACTCGAATCGGTGCTGAAGATCCAGTGCGCGCCGGTCACCTGGCCTATCGGCATGGGCAAGAACTTCCGCGGCGTGTACCACCTGCTGAACGACGAGATCATGCTGTTCAAGGCGGGCGAGGAAAAAGCCGACGGCGCTTTTGAAATCATCAAGGGCATCGACAATCCGCGCCTGCAGGAGATGTTCCCGCTGGAAATGGACCAATTGCGCATGGAAGTGGAGCTGGTGCACGGCGCCTCGCACCCGTTCGACCTGGACGAATTCCTGTCCGGCGTGCAGACGCCGGTGTTCTTCGGTTCGGCCATCAACAACTTCGGCGTGCGCGAGATCCTGTCGGCGCTGGTCGACTGGGCGCCCGCGCCGCGCGAGCGCGATGCGACCGTGCGCGCCGTGGCGCCGTCCGAGCAGCCGTTCACCGGCTTCGTCTTCAAGATCCAGGCCAATATGGACCCGGCCCACCGCGACCGCATCGCCTTCCTGCGCGTGTGCTCGGGACGTTTCGAGCGCGGCATGAAGGTCAAGCACTTGCGCCTGGGCCGCGAGATCAAGGTGTCGAACGTGGTGACCTTCATGGCGTCGTCGCGCGAACAGGTGGAAGAGGCGTACGCGGGCGACATCATCGGCTTGCCGAACCATGGCAACATGCAGATCGGCGACAGCTTTTCCGAAGGCGAGATGCTGACGTTTACCGGCATCCCGTACTTCGCGCCGGACTTCTTCCGCTCGGTGCGCATCCGTAATCCGCTGAAGATCAAGCAGTTGCACAAGGGCTTGCAGCAGCTGGGCGAAGAGGGCGCGGTACAGGTCTTCAAGCCGGTCCAGGGCGGCGAGCTGGTGCTGGGCGCCGTCGGCGTGCTGCAGTTCGAGGTGGTCGCCAGCCGGCTGATGAACGAATACGGCGTCGACGCCGTGTTCGAAGGCACCAGCATCAGCAGCGCGCGCTGGGTCAGCTGCGACGACAAGCGCGTCCTGCAGGACTTCGAGAACGCGCTGGGCCACAACGTGGCCTACGACGCGGCCGGCAACATGGCCTACCTGGCGACGTCGGGCGTGAACCTGCGCCTGACGGAAGAGCGCTGGCCGAAACTGACGTTCCACGCCACGCGCGAGCATTCGGCCAAGCTGGCTTGATGCCGGGCCGGTAAATAAAAGGGCCGCTTGCAGCGGCCCTTTTTTATGCTTACATCACCCTCTGCAAGGTGCGGCTGCTCCAGTCGCGCCGCTCCAGCAGCATCGCGGTCAATTGCGCCGCCGTCATCGGCCGCGCAAAATAATGGCCCTGCACGTTGTCGCAGCCGGCGCGGCGCAGGAATTGCAGCTGCTGCGCCGTTTCCACGCCTTCCGCCACCACCGTCAAGTTCAGGCTGTGCGCCATCGCGATGATGGCGGTGGCGATCGCTTCGCCTTCGCCCGGCAAGTCGTGCACGAAGCTGCGGTCGATCTTCAGCTGGTCGATCGGCAGCCGCTTCAGGTAGGACATCGATGAATAGCCGGTGCCGAAATCGTCGATCGACAGGTGGATGCCGGTTTCCTGTATGCGCCGCATCAAGTCGACGTTGGCGCTGACGTTGTCCATCAACACGCCTTCGGTGATTTCCAGTTCCAGGAAGCCGGCCGGCAAGCCGGTGTCGTCGAGGATGGCGCGGATGTCGTCCATCAAGCCGCTATCCTTGGTCTGGCATGCCGACAGGTTGACCGCGACGTGCTTGATCGAATCGAGCAAGCCGGCCTTGCGCCACGCGGCCGCCTGGCGGCACGCGGTGTGCAGCACCCAGCGCCCGAGCGGGATGATGACGCCGCTTTCCTCGGCCACCGGGATGAAGTCGGCCGGGCTGATTTGCCCCAGTTCCGGGCAATTCCAGCGCAGCAGCGCCTCGACGCCGACGATGCGGCCGGTGCGCAAGTCGATTTGCGGCTGGTAGTGCAGATACAGTTCGTCGCCGGCCAGCGCGCGGCGCAGGTTGGCTTCGATGCGCAGCCGTTTCTGGGCGCGCAATTCCATTTCGGGCTGGAACACCGCGTAGCAATTCTTGCCCTGGTTCTTGGCGTAATACATGGCCGTGTCGGCGCTGCGGGTCAGCGTCTGGGCGTCGCTGGCGTCGAACGGGTACATGCTGACGCCGATGCTGGCGCTGACATACAACTGGTGCGTATCGAGCGCGAACGGCGCCGCCAGCGCCGCCAGGATCTTGCTGGCCACGCTGGCCAGTTCCGAGGCGTCGTCGGCCGGTTCGACGATGACGACAAATTCGTCGCCGCCGATGCGGCAGATGGTGTCGCTGGCGCGCAGCTTGTCGACCAGCCGCCGCGCCACCAGTTTCAGCAACTGGTCGCCGCTGTTGTGGCCCAGCGTGTCGTTGACGAGCTTGAAGTTGTCCAGGTCCAGCAGCAGCAGGCCGGCGCTGCTGTCCTGGCGGTCGGCGCGGCCCAGCGCATAGGCCAGGCATTCGTTGAATTCGTGGCGGTTCGGCAAACCGGTGACCGGATCGACGTGGGCCAGGTAATGCAGGTGGGCTTCGGCCTGCTGCGCGGCCTCGCGGGTGCGATTGACCATCAGGTAAGTCAGGCCGAACGAACACAGCGCGACGCACAGCGTGAACGCGGCAAAGGCGCCCAGGCGGCGCAGCACTTGCCCGGTGTCGGCGCGGATGACCAGCGCGCCGCCGCTGGCGGCCAGCGCCATGCTGACGTCAAGGTGGCCAGGGTGAAAGCGCGGCGAGTGCCCGACATCCGGCGTCGTGGCGCCGTCGCGGCCGTATGCGGCAAACAGCTTGCTGTCGCTATTGAACAGGGCGGCGCGGCCGATTACCGGCGATGCGCCCAGCAGCCGCAGCGCGCGCTGGCCGGCCAGCCGGTCATTGCCGGCCAGCGCACTGTCGGCGGCGCCGGCCACCATGCGCGCCTGCACCCGCAAGTCGTCGGCCAGGTCGCCGCGCAAGGCGAATAGCTGGAACAGGATCAGCAGCGCGCTGGCGACCGCCAGCATGATGGCGGAGGTGATCAGGTTCAGCATTGCCATCTTGCCGCCGATCAGGTGCGCCGAGCGCGGCAAATTCAAACGCGCCATCATGCCGCGCGCCCGAGTCGCGGCAAGCCGAGGCATGCTGGAGTACCGTCTTGCCCTTCCATGTCGCCGTTCCAGTCTGGTAAAAACCTATGTGAGCCGGACATTTCCGCTAGCTGGAAAATGGCTCATGAGAATTGTGTTATTCGCAAGTGTTTTGCCAATAACACAAAGATGCTTATTTTAATCTTTTTTATCTGGCGTGCAAAGATTAATGTTTAGCAAATAGATTGATCAGTGGTATTTCCGCCGCCAGTTCGCAGCAAGGCTGTTCCCAGTCCGATATGGGTGTGTTAAATCATTGATTTAAATGGTTTTTAAGATGTTTTAGCGTATCGCTATGGCCTTGTTTCGACAGATCGTCCATAATCCGCTGATGATGTACTTGCAAGACATTTAATCATTCACACTTTGCAAGTGCATGCATTATTTTTAATGAGCGAGGATAGCCTTGGAAAAGAAACCAAAAATCATTTTGTCGTCACAAGACCTGGAGCGTCTGGAAGCCCTGTTGTATTCGTTGGGAAATAATCTGTCGCCCGACAAGGCCGCGCTGCTGGCGGAATTGAGCCGCGCTGATGTGGTGGAGCCGCAAGAAGTTCCGCCGACCCTGGTGACCATGAATTCCACCGTGCGTTTCACGATGGAAAATAACGAAGAGTTTTGCCTGACGCTGGTATATCCGAAAGACGTGGACGGCAAGGCCGACCGCGTTTCGGTGCTGGCGCCGGTCGGCAGCGCGCTGCTGGGCTTGTCGATTGGCGACAGCATCGCCTGGCCGGGGCCGGGCGGCGCCTTGATCAATGTAAAGATTGTGGAAATCGTCTACCAGCCGGAACGCGCCGGCGAATTTCACCGCTAAGCGTCACGCGCCGGGCGTCGCGCATGACGCCGGCATCAGGCCGGTTTGGCGAGGAAGGAATCGATGATGCTGCCGACCCAGCAAATTGCCAGCACGGCGATCGCCACGGTCATCAGCGAACCGCCGCTGTTCGAGGTCGCCGCGACCTGTTCGGCGATCAACTGCGGGTCGGCGGGCAGGGCGCCGCTTTGCACCTGGTCCAGTATCAGGCTGGCGCGCTGCCGGATGTCGCGCGCCACGTAGATGGCGCTGGCGCCAGCCGGCAGCAGGAACAGGCAGCCGCGCAGCGCTCTCCCCAGTACCATATGTCCCAATCCCGGAAACACCAGCGCCGATAACAGCGCCGCCTTGGTCGAACGATTCATGGGCCGGCCTTTTTTCAATAAAGTCCGGCCATCATATACTGTCGCGGCGCATGGCGGCTTATGCCTGACTTACAACGCGTTTTTATTGCCAGCCGAACTTGCGCAGATAAAAACGCTTCATCAAGGTGGTCAGCACCGTGTAAGCGGCCAGGATCGCGATCAGCCACGGGAAGTAGCCCAGCGGCAGCGCTTCGAGCTTGACGAAGCCGGCCAGCGGTCCCATCGGCAGGAAGATGCCGAGCGCCATGATGGCCGCCGTCGCCACCAGCAGCGGGAACGACGCGATGCTGTCGATGAACGGCAGTTTCGGGGTGCGTATCAAATGCACGATCAGGGTTTGCGTCAGCAAGCCGACGATGAACCAGCCGGACTGGAACAGGGTTTGTTTTTCCGGCGTATCGGCGCCGAACACATGCCACATCAGCGCGAACGTGGCGATGTCGAAGATCGAGCTGATCGGTCCGAAGAACACCATGAAACGGCCGATGTCGCGCGGATTCCAGCTCAATGGCTGCTGCACCAGTTCCGCATCGACGTTATCGAACGGAATCGCGATCTGCGACACATCGTACAGCAGGTTTTGCACCAGCAAATGCAGCGGCAGCATCGGCAGGAACGGCAGGAACACACTCGCCACCAGCACCGAGAACACGTTGCCGAAGTTCGAGCTGGCCGTCATGCGGATATATTTCAGCATGTTGCTGAAGGTGCGGCGGCCTTCCAGCACGCCTTCTTCCAGCACCATCAAGCTCTTTTCCAGCAAGATGATGTCGGCCGCTTCCTTGGCGATATCGACCGCGGTATCGACCGAGATGCCGATATCGGCGGCGCGCAGCGCGGGCGCGTCGTTGATGCCGTCGCCCATGAAGCCGACGATGTGGCCGTTGCCGCGCAGCGCGCGCACCAGGCGTTCCTTGTGCAGCGGACTCAGCTTGGCGAACACGGTATTGTCTTCGGCGATTTTGGCCAGCGCCGCATCGTCCAGGCCGTCCAGGTCGCTGCCCATGACGACGCCATGCACTTCCAGGCCCACTTCACGGCAAATCTTGGCGGTCACCAACTGATTGTCGCCGGTCAAGACCTTGACGGTGACGCCATGTTCGGCCAGCGCGCGCAAGGCCGGCGCCGTCGATTCCTTCGGCGGATCGAGGAAGGCGACATAACCGATCAGCGTCAGCGCGGTTTCATCGGCCACGCCATACACGGTCTTGTGCGGCGGCACTTCCTTGACCGCGACCGCGACCACGCGCAAGCCTTCCGAATTCAGGTTCTGGGTGGTGGCCAGCACTTTTTCCAGCAACTCGGCATTCAGCGCCACGTCGGCGCCGTCGAGGCGCATATGGCTGCAGGCGTCGAGGATTTCCTCGACCGCGCCCTTGCAAATCAGTTCATGGTGATCCTGGCGTTCGGACACCACCACCGACATGCGGCGGCGCACGAAGTCGAACGGGATTTCATCGATCTTGGCGTAATCGCGCGCCAGGTTCATTTCGGTTTGCAATTCCACGTGGTCGAGCACGGCCCGGTCCAGCAGGTTCTTCAAGCCGGTCTGATAGTGGCTGTTCAAATAGGCGAATTGCAGCACTTCATCGGAAGCATTGCCGAATACGTCGGTATGGCGTTCCAGCACGATCTTGTCTTGCGTCAAGGTGCCGGTCTTATCGGTGCACAACACATTCATCGCGCCGAAATTCTGGATCGCATCCAGGCGCTTGACCACGACTTTCTTTTTCGACAGGATCACCGCGCCTTTGGCCAAGGTGCTGGTGACGATCATCGGCAGCATTTCCGGGGTCAGGCCGACCGCTACCGACAAGGCGAACAGGAAGGCGTCGGTCCAGTCGCCCTTGGTGAAACCGTTCAAGATGAAGACCAGCGGCGCCATGACCATCGCGAAACGGATCAGCAGCCAGCTGACGCTGTTGACGCCGGCCTGGAACGCGGTCGGGGCGCGTTCGGTGGCGCTGACCTTGGTGGCGATGGTGCCGAAATAAGTGCGGTTGCCGGTGGCCAGCACCAGTGCGCTGGCGGCACCGGAAATCACGTTGGTGCCCATGAACAGCAGGTTGCACAATTCCAGCGGGTCTTTGCCGGCGCCCAGCGGCAAGTCGGCGGCCTTTTCGACCGGCAGCGATTCGCCGGTCATGGCGGCCTGGCTGACGAACAGGTCCTTGGCGCTCAGCAAGCGGCAATCGGCCGGGATCATGTCGCCGGCCGACAGGATGATGATATCGCCGGGCACCAGCTGGCGGATCGGCACTTCGACCTGTTTTTGCTCGCGCAGCACGGTGGCGGTGTTGCTGACCATCGCTTTCAGGCGTTCGGCGGCGCGGTTGGAGCGGCCTTCCTGCACGAAGCGCAGCAAGGTCGACAGCACCACCATGGTGCCGATGACGATGGTGGCCTTCGGATCTTCGGTCAGGTACGAGACGGTGGCCAGCACCGTCAGCAACAGATTGAACGGATTTTTGTAGCACAGCCACAGATGCTGGTACCAGGCCAGCGGTTTTTCATGTTCGACTTCGTTCGGCCCGGCTTGCAGCGCAATATCGGCGGCTTCGTCGTCGCTCAAGCCGCTTTCGCGGGTATGCAGGCGCTGCATTGCGCTGGGCAGCAATTCGTGGGCGGCTTCCGCCAGTTGCCGGGCCAGCTGGTCCGGTACGCTGCGGCCGGCGCCGGGCGTGTCGAGCGGCATCGCGCGGCGGCCGAACAGGCTCGACGTGTGGCGCTTGCGCAGGAAAGAGACGAACAGGTGTTTGAAGAGATTCATGGCTCTTCCTTTCTCGGTATTGTTTTTATTGGAAGTTGTCGCCGGCAGGCAGCCGGTTACTGCATGGTACAGGCGTATTGCGGCAAAGCCCAGCCGGGTGGCCAGGCAGGTGATCGCTTAGCTTGCGCTGCGTTGCAGCATGTCTTGAAAGTTGATTACAAATCATCACCGTCTCCTGTTGTAACAGGGAGTACAGGCAAGTCTTGCACTTGAATGGCAGCGCCGAGCACACTGGCACCAGCCATTCAAACCGGTCAGTAGCCGAAAATTAATAACGATAGGGAAGATGCTGGCGACGTTGTTGCCTGTCGCAGTGACACCGAACCTTGCTCAGCAAGGCACGGCGAAGAGGAAGTCCGCGTTCTTGCTGAGATTTAATCGCCGATTGATGATCGACTACTGTCACTAGAACAAGTACCCACGAGGGACCCCAAAAATGAATAATGCCCGCATGGTAGTGATGATACGAAACAGTGTCAAGTGAAGAAATCTTTCATTACAGAATGGTAATGCTGCGACGCATCAAGAGGCGCTCCTAGCCTGATATTGCGCAGGCGCAAAGATGGGAACAGTCTTCCAGCTTAAATTGCAACATGCTTCCAGGAAACGTTACACGGTTCTTGCTGTCCCCCCTCGACCAGCCCATCGATTTGCCCAGGAGACGCCATGAAACCATCGCTCGCCGCCATAGCCACATGTCTGCCGTTGTGTTGCCTGGCGGCGCCGGCCCAGTTGCAAGAAAAAGACGCGGTGGCGCTGGCGGAAAAGGGCGCCGAATTTATCCGCACGTATGGCAAGGAGGAAATCATACGAAAAATCAACAGCCGGTCGCCGGAATTCATCCAGGGGTCCCTGTATCTGGCGGTGCGCGACTTGCGCGGTATTACCGTGGCCCACCCGACCATCGCGCTGGTCGGCAAGGATTTGCTGGATGTGCCGGATGCCGATGGCAAACTGTTTCGCCAAGACATGCTGGCGCTGGCCAAGGGCAAGGGACTGGGCTGGGTCGACTATAAATTTCGCAATCCTGAAACCGGCATGGTGCAAGCCAAGCGCACTTATGTGCTGCGGGTCGGCGACGTTGCGCTGGAAGCCGGTTATTACCGCCATTGATAGCGCACTTGAGCGTACCGCCTGACGCCGGTACTCGTGGCTGGCCGCCATTTCCCGTAGTGGACGCAGCATGCTGAGTAAATTAAAGATAGGGCCAAAATTGATGCTGGCGCCGGTGGCCGCACTGATTTTCATGATCGTCTTGTCTGGCCTGGCCTATACCGGACTGGCGCGGCAAAACCGCGCGCTGGAAAACATTGTCCAGGAGCGCACCGCGCGCATCAAGCAGGCGGCCGACCTGGCCGCCAGCGCCAACCGTTCGCATGCGCGCATGTACCAGATGCTGAGCTGGGTCAACGCCAGTTTTTCGTCGGCGCGCATCAATGCCCTGATCCTCGACATGAAAAAACGCCAGGCCGACATCGAGCGGGCTTATGTCGAACTGGAAGTGGCGACCGAGCCGGGCGGCGCCGAGCGCAAACTGATCGAACAGTCGCACGCCGCCCACACGCTGTACGCGCGCGCGATCGCCGACGTGATCGAGCTGGCGCTGGTCGATCCGTCAATGGCGGTCAACGCCATGTCGAAAGCGGAGCGGGCCTTCGACATGGTGGCCTTGCGCATGGAGCAACTGTCGAAGCTGGAACAGGAATTGAACCAGCACGCCTACCTCGACGCCCAGGCCGAATTCCGTACCCTGGCCATCTTGCTGCCGCTGCTGGCGGGGGTGTCGGTATCGCTGGCGCTGTTGCTGACGGTCGCCGTGCGGCGCGCCATGCTGGCCGATATCGGCGCCATCGCCGGCGCTGCGGCCAGCCTGGCGCGGGGCGATGTCAGCGTGCGCCTGGCGGCCGGCGGCAATGACGAGATCGCGGCCGCCGCGCGCAGCCTGGATAACGGTTTTCAATTGCTGAGCCAAACCATGGCCGGCGTGCGGGTGTCGGCCCACTCCATCGATGCGGCGGCGCGCGACATGGCGTGCGGCCAGGCGCATCTGGCGTTGCGCAGCCAGACCCAGACCGGCGTGATCCTGGATGGCCTCGAAGCGGTGCGCCAGGCGCGCCAGATGAATGGCTTGCCGTGGCCGGCCGGCGCGCAGCAAATGGCTTGCTGGCAAGAAGTGAATTTGGCCATGCTGGAAATGGAGCGGCTGAACCGGCAAAATGCCAGCCTGGTCGAGCTGGCGGCGCGCGAAGCCCGCGATTTGCAAGCCCAGGCGGTCGACTTGTCGAAGGCGGTGACGGTGTTCCGGCTCGATGATGACGATATGCCGGGGGAAGCGCAACGCGTCAGTCTGATCATCAGGTAACGTCGAGCGCTGGTGCCGCATCGCGCAGCAACGGCGCGAACGCCGCCAGTTGCGATTGCAGCGCGGCATTGGCGCTGGCTTGCATCGCGCGGAACTGGGCCAGCACGACGAAGCCGGCCTCGGTCACCTGCGCGCCGCCGCCTTGCTGGCCGCCGATGGCGCTGCGCACCAGCGGTTCGCGGAAGTTGCGGTTCATGCTGTCGACCAGCAGCCAGGCGCGGCGGTACGACATATTCATGGTGCGCGCCGCCGCGCTGATCGAACCGCTATGCGCGATGGCGTCGAGCAAGTCGGCCTTGCCGGGCCCCATCGCCACCTCATCGTCGCGCCACAGGCGCACCTTGATATCGAGTTTGCTTGTCACTATGTACTCTCAGAAAAATCGCCGGCAGAGGAATCGGCGCCCGGTATCATATAACGAATCGGGGGCAGGCCAGCTCTCTGATGAAGGCTTATCCGTGACGCAGGCAGAAACGCGATGCCGGCTTCGCTTGCCGGGCATATTCGGCCGCGGTCAGGCGTTCGATCAATTCGACGAAACTGGCGGTGCTGGCGCTGCGCACCGGATGATAGGCAATCGCATGGCGTTCGCAGGCGCGCTTGACGATCTGCATCGCGTTATGGCTGATGCAGTCGACCGGAAACACCACCAGGTCGGCGCCCGGCAACATGGCATCGAGCAAGCCGCGGCGGTCTTCGATGCCGCCGTCATGGACCAGCAATTGCCCGCCGGCCGCCGCCACCAGCCTGGACAGCATGGCCGCCGACCCGGGACGGCCCCCGACATATACTACGCACTTGCCATCCAACAATTGCAAGCTGCGGTTATCGGCATCGTCGGCCAGCGATTCCGACCACGCTTGTTCGACCGCCAGCGTTTCCGCATGCGCGGTCTTGAGCTCATCCTCCAGCCGCTGTACCGATGCCTGCAAGCCCTGGCGCGATGCATCGTGCTCCAGCAGGCGTTGCTCCGCCTCATTGCGGCGCGCGGTAAACAAGGCCAGTTTTTGTTCCCGGTCTTCCAGCGTACGCCGCAATTCGGCCATGTCATCGATCATCTGTCGCGGCGCCGGTTCGCGCTGGGCCGTCAGTTGCAGCACTTGCTGCTGCAACTGGCGGATCGCCAGCTCATGCTGCGTATTGACTTCATGCAGGCGCGCCTGCTGGTGCTCATTTTGTTCCTTCAACGCGCCGCACTCGGCTTCCAGCGCCACCAGGCGGCGGATATCGGCCCGGTTCGACGCGCCGACCAGGTGCGACAGCATATGCACGTCGCCGAACGCCACTTGCTGCACTTCCAGCGTGGTGCAGGGATGGGTCAGCAAGGCCCAGTAGGCGCCCGGGATATCGCCGCTGGCCAGCGCATCGGCCCACAGGGCGCGTACCGTGTCCGCATCGCCGGCCGCCTTGAAACGCCTGATGGCCAGTTCATGGCGGGTATCGAGCGCCTTGTGCAATTGCTTGGCCGCGACACCGCCGCAGGTTGATAATTCCACCGCCGCGTGATGGATCTGCAGGTCGCTGCTGCGCTGCCGGTCGAGCGTGGCAGCGTAGCGCGGCACCAGCTTGCGCAATTCGGACGTGGTCAGGCAGGTGCCGATGATCGAGCAATGGATGTTGGGATCGAGGTCGGCCAGCTTGCTGCGGCGCACCGGCAGCGATTCCACCTTGGCTGGCGGCAATGCCAGCGTGGCCGGCCCGCAGCATGGTTCTATCAAAGGACTGAACACCTTGCCGCCGCCATGCAGGGAGTGCTTGTCGTGACGCTTGATAAAAGTCTTGACCGGTAACTGTGACATCGCTGCTTCCTCGTGGGCTCGCCAATACGCTATATTCTTAAGAATATAGCGTATCTTGGCGTGTCGCGCCACGGGGAAACCTGTCAAAGTCGTTAATCCGATGTCAATCGGCGGAAAAACGGCCTATTGCAGGCGTCTGGCCCGGTGTTATCGTTCCCAATGGCCGCGCGACCATTCCCATTCATTATGTTGCCAGCGCCAGTGTCCAGGCACCCAGTAGTGCGCAGGGCTGGGGGCGACGGTAATTTGCTCGACGATCAGCGCCGGCATCGGACGCGCCGCGCCTTGATACCAATGGCCGCGTTGCCATTCCCAACCGTGCTCGTGCCATGCCCAGTGGCCTTGTACCCACGCGTAGCCCACGGCCGGGGCTGGCGGAATCCCTTCCTGGATGACGGCTGGCGCCTGGCGCACCGCTGGCGGATGGTCGTGCACGACGACCCGTTCCTTCACCACGGTGGTACAGCCGCTTAATGCGATGGCAAATGCCGCCGCATGGATTAATTTGTGACCCATGTTGGATATCCTCGGATTCAGTGTTGTAAAAAATAGCTTGATTTCCATGGAGCTGCGCCGTGAACCCGCTGTAGTATCGGCTTGCCTCCCATGCAACGCTTTATGCGCGCCTTGGACACTTAACGCTTGAGCTGCCAGATCGGTTGTATGACAGGTGTTTCGCCGGTAACCGGATGTAACGTGCAGATCCAGACGACGCTACTGATAAACGGCTGGCCACCTACATCAATTGCATGGAATGGCTCCTGATTGCCGGCGATGAAGTCAGCAGGATGTTCGCATCGAACAGACTGGCCCTGTATTCTTCCCGTGTTTTCTTTTGATATGCGACGTACGCCTGAGTTCGATGTCCACAGCGACGATGATATCTTTTGCTGGATGCGCCATGGTGTGACGCCCCGCTCATTGACATAGCGATAGTCTGTACCACTCCGGCCAGGAGCGATAAAAAAACGCAGGCACCTCGCGGCAGCCTGCGTTTTCGGGTCCGGCACGGCCAGGGCTGGCGCCCCGGCGGTTTCACACCTTGATTACTCGTAATCGCTCATCGGCGCGCAGCCGCAGAACAGGTTGCGGTCGCCGTACACGTTGTCGGCGCGGCCGACTGGCGGCCAGTACTTTTGCTTGCGCAGCGCCGGCACCGGGAAGGCGGCCACTTCGCGGCTGTATTTGCGGTCCCAGACGTCGGCGGTCAGCACTTGCGCGGTGTGCGGCGCGTTTTTCAGCGGGTTGTCGTCGTGGTCGAATTCGCCGCTGGCGACCTTGGCGATTTCTTCGCGGATCACGATCATCGCGTCGATGAAGCGGTCGATCTCGACTTTCGATTCGCTTTCGGTCGGCTCGATCATCAAGGTGCCCGGCACCGGGAAGCTCATCGTCGGCGCGTGGAAACCGAAGTCCATCAGGCGCTTGGCCACGTCTTCATTGCTGATGCCGGTGGCGTCCGTCAATGGGCGCAGGTCGATGATGCACTCGTGCGCCACCAGGCCGTCGTGGCCGCTGTACAGCACCGGATAGTGCGGCGACAGGCGGCGCGCGATGTAGTTGGCGGCCAGGATCGCGGTTTCGGTCGCGGCGGTCAAGCCTTCGGCGCCCATCATCGCGATGTACATCCACGAAATCGGCAAGATGCTGGCCGAGCCGAACGGCGCGGCGCTGACCGCGCCGATGCCGGCCACGTCGCGCTGGTAGCCGCTGGAACGCTGGTTGGGCAGGAATTTCGCCAGGTGGGCGCCGACGCCGATCGGGCCGACGCCAGGTCCGCCGCCGCCGTGCGGGATGCAAAAGGTCTTGTGCAGGTTCAGGTGCGATACGTCGCCGCCGAAGCTGCCCGGCGCGGCCACGCCGACCAGCGCGTTCATGTTGGCGCCGTCGATGTAGACCTGGCCGCCGTGCGTATGGATGATGTCGCACAGTTCCTGGATGCCTTCCTCAAACACGCCGTGGGTCGACGGGTAGGTGACCATCACGCACGCCAGGTTGGCGCTGTGCTTTTCCGCCTTGGCCTTCAAGTCCGCCAGGTCGACGTTGCCGTTGGCGTCGCAGCTGGTGACCACCACCTGCATGCCGACCATATTGGCCGACGCCGGGTTGGTGCCGTGCGCCGACGACGGGATCAGGCAAATGTTGCGGTGGCCTTCGCCGCGCGATTCATGGTAAGCCTTGATCACCAGCAGGCCCGCGTATTCGCCTTGCGAACCGGCGTTCGGCTGCAGCGACACGGCGGCGTAGCCGGTCAGCGCGCACAGCATGTCTTCCAGCTGGGCTATCATTTCGCGGTAGCCGACGGTTTGCGCGTCCGGCGCGAACGGGTGGATGTTCGAGAATTCAGGCCAGGTGACCGGGATCATTTCGGACGTCGCGTTCAGTTTCATGGTGCATGAGCCGAGCGGGATCATGGTGCGGTCCAGCGCCAGGTCCTTGTCGGCCAGGCTGCGCAGGTAGCGCAGCATTTCGTGTTCCGAATGGTAGCGGTTGAATACCGGGTGGCTCAGGTAGGCGCTGGTGCGCGCCAGCGCCGCCGGCAATGCGCTGGCGACGGCGCCTTCGACGCTGTCGAAGTCCGGCGCATGGGCCGCGCCGCCGACCGGGTGGGCGAACACGGTCCACAGCAGCGCCAGGTCGGCGCGGGTGGTGGTCTCATCGAGCGACAGGCCGACGTGCGACGCGTCGATGCGGCGCAGGTTGACGCCGTGCGCGTGGGCGCTGGCGTGCAGTTGTTCGGCGTTCGCGGTGGCGATCGTCAGCGTGTCGAAATAGCTGTCGTTGGTGACCGTGTAGCCGAGGGTTTTCAGGTTAGCCGCCAGCACGCCGGTGTAGCGGTGCACGCGCTGGGCGATTTGCAGCAGGCCGGCCGGGCCGTGGTAGACCGCGTACATCGACGCCATCACCGCCAGCAGCACTTGCGCGGTACAGATGTTGGAGGTGGCTTTTTCGCGGCGGATATGCTGTTCGCGGGTTTGCAGCGCCAGGCGGTAAGCCTTGTTGCCTTGCGCATCGACGGTGACGCCGACCAGGCGGCCCGACATATTGCGCTTGAATTCGTCGCGGGTCGACAGGAAGCCTGCGTGCGGGCCGCCGAAACCGAGCGGTACGCCGAAACGCTGGCTGTTGCCGACCACCACGTCGGCACCCCATTCGCCCGGCGGGGTCAGCATGGTCAGCGCCAGCAGGTCGGCCGCGACGATGACCATCGCGCCGTTCGCGTGCAGCTGTTCCACGCCGGCCTTGTAGTCGCGCACCACGCCGTTGACGCCCGGGTATTGCAGCAGCACGCCGAAGCAGTTGTCGAGCGTCGCGATATCGTCCGGATTAAAGGTGCGCACGTCGATGTCCAGCGGCTTGGCGCGGGTTTGCACCACTTCCAGCGTTTGCGGCAGCACGTCGCTGGCGACATACAGCACGTTCGACTTGGATTTGCCGACGCGCTGGATCAGCGTCATCGCTTCGGCGGCGGCGGTGCCTTCGTCCAGCATCGAGGCGTTCGAAATGCCCATGCCGGTCAGGTCGGTGATCACTTGCTGGAAGTTCAGGATGGCTTCCAGGCGGCCTTGCGAAATCTCTGGCTGGTACGGCGTGTAGGCGGTGTACCAGGCCGGGTTTTCAAAGATGTTACGCAGGATGACGCCTGGCGTGTGGGTATTGTAATAACCCTGGCCGATCAGCGATTTCAAGACCTTGTTCTTCGACGCCAGCGCCTTCAGGCGCGCCAGGGCTTCCTGTTCCGGCATCGGGTTGGCGTATTGGCCGAGCGGCAGCGTGCCCTGGTTGCGGATGTTGGCCGGAACCAGCGCATCGATCAGCGCGGCGCGCGAAGCGTAGCCGAGGGTGGCGAGCATGGCTTCCTGCTCGGAGGCGGAAGGGCCGATGTGGCGGGCGATGAACGCATCGCGGGCTTCAAGTTGGGTCAGGCTGGTGCGGGTCATGGTATAGGGGCCAAAAAGAGACTAGGGGATTGCTGCCGCGCGAAAAAACGGCGTATCGGACAGGCGGGGCAAATAAAGGTGGCAGATAAGTGCGCGGGCCGCAAAAGCGGCCCGCGGTTCAGCAAGGATTATTCGCCGGTGTTTTTGCCGTAGGCGGCGGCGTCGAGCAAGCCGTCCAGCGCGGAAACGTCGCTAGGCTTGATCTTGAACAGCCAGTTGGCGTAGGCGTCGGCATTGATCGATTCCGGCGCGTTGACCACGTCGTCGTTGATGCCGACGACTTCGCCCGACAGCGGCGCGTAGATGTCGCTGGCCGCCTTGACCGATTCCACCACGGCGGCGTCGTCGCCGGCGGTGAAGGTGGCGCCGACTTTCGGCAGTTCGACGAAGACGATGTCGCCCAGCGCGTCTTGTGCGTATTCGGTGATGCCGACGGTGATGCTGCCGTCCGCTTCAAGGCGTACCCATTCGTGGGATTCGGTGTACTTCAAGTCTGCTGGAATGTTCATTGTCTGGCTCCGGGTGTGGGGTGTAAGGTTGTTGGGTTCTACTATGTATTAAACAGCGAGGATTTTACCGTTGCGCACGAAAGGCAGCTTGATCACGGACGCGGCCAGTTTCTTGTCGCGGATTTCGACCAGCACCGTGTCGCCGACGGCCACGCCGTTCGGCACGCGCGCCAGCGCGATCGCCTGCTGCATGGTCGGGCTGAACGTGCCGCTGGTGATTTCGCCGCTTTGTTCGCTGCCTTCGATGACGACTTTTTGATGGGCGCGCAGCACGCCGCCTTTTTCGCGCAGGATCAAGCCGACGAATTGGGCGTTCTGGCCCAGCGCCAGCAAGGCGGCCTTGCCGATGAAGTCGCGCGGGCTGACCAGGTCGATGGTCCAGCCCAGGCCGGCGTCCAGCGGGTTGACGGTTTCATCCATGTCCTGGCCGTACAGATTCATGCCGGCTTCCAGGCGCAGCGTGTCGCGCGCCCCCAGGCCGGCGGGCTTGATGCCGGCGCCGGCCAGCGCATTCCACAGCGCTTCCACTTGCGACGCGGCGACGCCGATTTCAAAGCCGTCTTCGCCGGTGTAGCCGGTGCGCGCCACCATCAGTTCGCCAAAGGCGGTGCCTTCGACGATGGCCGCGTTGAACGGTTTCAAGCCTTCGGTGGCTGGCTGGGTTTCCGGCAGCAATTGCCAGACCTTGGCGCGCGCGTTCGGGCCTTGCACGGCGACCAGCGCGATTGGCTGGTTGCCGTCGCGGCGCTGGGTAATGGTGACGCCGCTGTTGCTGGCGCTATTTTGCGCCTCTATCCAGGCCACGTCTTTTTCGGCGGTGCCGGCGTTGACCACCAGGCGGAACCAGGTTTCGGTAAAGAAGTAGACGATCAGGTCGTCGATGACGTAGCCTTGCGGATTGAGCATGCACGAATACAGCGCCTTGCCCGGCACTTGCAGCTTGTCGACGTTATTGGCCAGCAAACCGCGCAGGAAAGGGCGCACGTTTTCGCCCTTCAGATCGACCACGCACATATGGGAAACGTCGAACATGCCGGCGTCGCCGCGCACCGCGTGGTGCTCTTCGATTTGCGAGCCGTAGTTGACGGGCATGTCCCAGCCGCCGAAATCGACCATGCGGGCACCGGCGGCACGATGGGCGTTGTTGAGTGGGGTGGCTTTGAGCGTCATGAAATCCTCGGGCAGTGGAATAGGGGTTAACGGAGCAAGCACGGAAAAGCAGACGCAGCCTTCCCACGATGATCGCAGACCCCTCTGTCCTTGGTACCTGAGAGATTACGGGGCAGTGCCCCGTGCGCCCCTTCGGTGGGCCGCCGGCTGATTCTTGTCGCCGCGGCCGCTCTCCAGAGTTGAGCCGGACGGACATATGCCTATGTGCGCCTGGTCCCCTTGATCGGTCCTTTTGCCTGAGAGTTTTTGGGTGGTGCCCCTTCGGCGGCAGCGCATGGCTACCCTCTCCCGATCAAGAGTGCAGAATATATGTCAGCAAGGCCTTTCTGTCAATCTGTTGGCGGTGTGGCAAGGCGCTAGTGCAAGCGGCGCGTTAGCCGATCCGCAGCCGATTTCCTCATGCCGGTTTCTGGCTTGTTGGGACTGCTTTTCTGGCATGCTTGGGCCTGGCTGTACTTAATTTCACTCAGGAAATTGTGTGGTATGGAGCGCACGAATCATTACCAAAAACAAGCTTGTTCTATGGCCATTTGCTAGAATAAATCGATCTCACTTGCGGGGTGCAGCCATGAACGACACTCAAGAGAACACGGAACAGCACGGTTATTTCACCTTGTCCGGCGATGTCAACAGCGACATGATACGGCGCGTGTTCGAGGCCGCGTCCGACATGACGCTGGACCGCATCACGACCGCGCACGTGCTGCTACAGTCGAACGGCGGTTATGTCAGCGATGGTATCTGTCTGTACAACTTTTTAAGCAATTTGCCGCTGAAGTTAATTACCTACAACGCTGGCGCGGTGGCGTCGATCGCCGTGACGCTGTTCTTGGCGGGCCGGGAGCGTTACGCCAGCGAGACCGCGCGCTTCATGGTGCACAAGTCGCACGCGACGGCGTCGCCCGGTTCGCGGCCGGACGCGCTGAAAATCATCGTCGAAGGCTTGCGCGCCGACGACTTGCGCACCGAACGCATCCTGCGCCAGCATGTCAGCCTGAATGAAGAACACTGGATGGTGCATGCGTATTCCGATTTGCACCTGACCGCGCAAGAGGCGCTGGAAGTCGGCCTGGTCGGCGGCATCACGGACTTTTCGCCGCCCAAGGACCGCCGCCTGATTAATATATAAAAGAATCCGCCATATAAAAGAACCCGCCGCGGATGAATCGCGTGGCGGGCTCCTTGCATACTGCGTCAAACTACAGCAAGGACAGAAATGCGCCGCCATCAGCGCTCGTTTTTATTGCCTTTTTGTCCAGCTTGATCTTGCTGGCCGGATTGTTTGCTGCCCGAGCCGGAGCCCGATTGCTTGTTGTCGTTTTTATGGCTTTGGCGGCCGGCTTCCACATGCTGCTCATGGGTGCCGCCTTGCGTGCCGCCGGAACGCGAGCCGCTGCCGGAACCCTGCGAGCCCGATTGCTTGCCGCCCTGACTGCCTTTTTGATTCGAGTTCATGATGCTTCCTTTATGAAATGGAAAAAAGTCACTCACCGGATCGCATCGCCCACGGCGCGCGCCCATCGCAACGCCACCAGCCAGATGTTTTTCCAGTGCCGCAATCATGCGATTCGCCGTTTATTTATGGTATCGGATCATGCCTTGAACCGATGTAGGAGAAATACTGATATAGGCCGCTGTTAATCCTGCCCAGCCCGCATGCCAGGCGGCCTGGGGCAGGTAGTTGTTTCTTGAAGGTAAATTTGAAGCTAGGCCAAGGGCGTTTCACGCTTTATTGAAGCAAGCTTAAATCACGGCCAAATAGCGGGCTGTGGTGTAGCGGCGCCATGCCAACTCGTGGCATAGTGCTATATTGTAAAAAATTAAAGCTGGCGCATGATAACTTGGTGGAATGGACTTTCTTTGGTAGGCAGCGTGGCTGTCACCGCACCGGCGGGTATCGCCATCGCCCTGTGGCTGGTCGCGGCCGAGCGCTGGCGGCTGGCGTTGAACTGGTGCCTGTGGTACGGCGGCGGCATGGCGCTGGTGGTGATCACCAAGGTGGCTTTCATCGGCTGGGGGCTCGGTATCAGCTCGATCGGCTTCGCCGGCTTCAGCGGCCATGCGATGCGTGCCGCGGCGGTATTTCCGGTGGCGTTCTTCGTGCTGCGCATGAATGCCGGAGGGCGCCAAAAGTATTTCGGCGTGCTGCTGGGGGCGATCCTGGCGGTGCTGATTTCGGTGTCGCGGGTGGTGGTGCATGCACATACGGTGTCGGAAGCGGTCAGCGGTTGCCTGTTGGGGCTGCTGGTGGCGGGCGGTTTTATCTGGCATGCGCGGCGCGTGGTGGAACTGGTGGTCAGCCATCTGCTGGTGTTCGCCAGCATGGGGGGGCTGCTGCTGATGCTGAGTGCCGAACCGGTGCCGACCGAGCAATGGATGACCCGGCTGGCGCTGTTCCTGTCCGGCCGTGCGCAGGCGTTTAGCCGGGCCGATTGGGAAGCCGCGCCGCACTTGGCGCCGCACTTGACTCCTTAGGGCGCGCGCGCATCCGTTTTTGGCCAGAAATACGGTGGGAAATGATATGATGAACGACTGTGGGCCTTGCCGGTTTGACGGCGCAGGCCGCCCTCGGGCTGGAACCGCGCAGACGGATGGCGCGCAGCTAGCCTTCATGACATGACTTTTTAATGCCACCAGGGCAGGAACTATAAAACAACGTGCGTCTCTCTTCGATTAAATTGTCGGGATTTAAGTCTTTCGTCGATCCCACCAATTTCCAGGTGCCAGGCCAACTGGTCGGCGTGGTGGGCCCGAACGGCTGCGGCAAATCGAATATCATCGACGCCGTGCGCTGGGTGCTGGGCGAATCGAAAGCGTCGGAATTGCGCGGCGAATCGATGCAGGACGTCATCTTCAACGGGTCGACGCACCGCAAGCCGGCCGGCCGCGCCTCGGTCGAACTGGTATTCGACAATAACGACGGCAAGGCGTCCGGCCAATGGGGCCAGTACGCCGAGATCGCCGTCAAGCGTACGCTGACCCGCGACGGCACCTCCACCTATTACATCAACGGCCAGCCGGTACGCCGGCGCGACATCCAGGATATCTTCCTCGGCACCGGCCTCGGTCCGCGCGCTTACGCGATCATCGGCCAGGGCATGATCGCGCGCATCATCGAATCGCGCCCGGAAGAGCTGCGCGTATTCCTCGAAGAAGCGGCCGGGGTATCGAAATACAAGGAACGCCGCCGCGAAACCGAAAACCGCCTGCACGACACGCGCGAAAACCTGCTGCGGGTCGACGATATCCTGCGCGAGCTGAACGCCAACCTCGAAAAACTGGAAGCGCAGGCGGTGGTGGCCAATAAATTCCATGCGCTGCAAGCCGACCAGGATGAAAAGCAAAAGCTGCTGTGGCTGCTGCGCAAGAACGAGGCGCAAAACGAGCAGGCCCGCTATTTCCGCGAAATGGAGCAGGCGCAGACCGACCTCGAAGAGCAGACCGCCAAGCTGCGCCACGTCGAACTGACGCTGGAGCAGATGCGGCAAGCGCATTTTTCGATCGGCGACCGGCTGCACACGGCACAAGGCCATCTGTACCAGACCAATGCCGAAATCGGCAGCCTGGAAGCGAAGATCAACTTCGTCATCGAATCGCGTACGCGCTTGCAGGCGCAACTGGCGACGCTGGCGGCGCAGCGCGACCAGTGGCAGCAGCAAGCCCAGGAATACCAGGAACAGATCGAGGAAGCGGAATTTCGCCTCGAAGAACTGGCGGCGCGGGTCGAACAGTCGCAAATGGTGGCCGAACAAAAGAACGAGCAATTGCCGGCGCTGGATGCGGCCTGGCGCGAAGCGCAGCATAAAACCACCGAATCGCGCGCCAGAATCATGCAGGCGCAGCAGCAGCTGGAACTGGAGTCGGCGCACCAGCGCAACGCGTCGAATATCCTGGCCGGCCTGCTGTCGCGCCGCGAGCGTTTGCAGCAAGAGAAAAACGGCTTGAACCTGCCCGACAGCAGTCACCTTGAAAACCTCAAGATGCAGCTCGAAGAAAAGCAGCAGGCGCTGGAAGAGCAGGGCTTTTACCTGGAAGAGGCGCTGGAGCAGCAGCCGCGCATCGAGCAGGAACGCAGCGAGGCGCAAGCCCGGGTGAATGCCGAAACCGCCGCCAACGCGCAATTGGAAGCGCGCCTGTCGGCCTTGAAGCAATTGCAGGAACGGGTGCAAACCCAGGGCAAGGTGCAGCCTTGGCTGGAGCGCCATGAACTGGCCGGCTTGCCGCGCCTGTGGCAAAAACTGAATATCGAGCAGGGCTGGGAAAGCGCGATGGAATCGGTGCTGCGCGAGCGCACGTCGGCGCTGCAAGTATCGAATATCGAATGGGCCAAGGCCTTTTTCAACGATGCGCCGCCGGCCAAGCTGGCGCTGTTCGCGCCATCGACGGCGGCGCCGCCGGTGATGCTCGAAATACCTGGTTTGAAACCGTTCATCAACTTGCTGAAATTGAACGATCCCGGCTTGCGCGTCTTGCTGCAAGACTGGCTGCACAACGTCTATTCGGCAGACAGCGAGGCCGAGGCACTGGCCGAGCGGGGCAAGCTGCCGGCCGGCGGCTGTTTCGTGACCCGCCAGGGCCACCTGATTACCCAGGGCAGCGTGCGTTTTTACGCGGCCGACTCGGAACAGGAAGGCATGCTGGGGCGCCAGCAGGAAATCGACAATATCACCAAGCAGTTGCGCGCCCAGCAATTGCTGGCCGACGAAGCGCGCGCCCGTTCGGTGCGCGCCGATGCGGCGGTGGCCAACCTGACGCGCCAGCTGACCGATCTGCGCCAGCGCATCCAGTCGCTGACGCAAGCGGTGCACACCTTGCAGATCGACGTCGTCAAATTGTCCGAAGTCGAGGCCCGTTTTAACCAGCGCAGCACGCAGATCCAGGCCGACCTGGCCGAGATCGCCGCGCAGGAAGCGGAGCAAGTGCAGGTCAGGATGGAATCGGAAGAAAAATTCGAGCAGCTCGACGCCGACCTCGGCAACCTGCAGGAAGCGCATGAAGACGGCCAGACCGATTTCCTGCAAAAAGAGCAGCGCCTGACCGATGCGCGCAACCAGTTGCGCGACCTGGAGCGGGCCGCCCAGGAGTCCGGATACGCCGAGAAATCGCAGCGCAGCAAGATCGAGGAATTGCGCCGCAATATCGCCACCGCCACCACCCAGGCCGCCCAAGTGAGCAGCAGCCTGCAGGCGGGGCAGGTCGAGCTGGACAACCTGGAAAGCGGCGCCGCCAACGACGGCTTGCAGGACTTGCTGGAGCGGCGCACCAGCCAGGAGCGCGCGCTGGCCGATGCGCGCCACGAGCTGGACCAGATCACCCAGCAATTGCGCACTTCGGAAGATGCGCGCACCCAGGCCGAGCGCAGCTTGCAGCCGCAGCGCGACAAGATCATGGAAATGCAGCTGAAGGAACAGGCGGCGCGCCTGAACCAGGAACAATTCGCCCAGCAATTGCTGGACGTGGCGGCCGACGAAGCGGCGCTGGCCGAAAAACTGCACCCGGACATGCGCCCGTCGTATCTGCAAGGCGAAGTGACGCGGCTGACCAACGCCATCGCCGGCCTCGGCGCGGTCAACCTGGCCGCGCTGGACGAACTGGCGCAGGCGTCGGAGCGCAAGAACTTCCTCGATGCGCAAACCGCCGACCTGACCGAGGCGATCAATACGCTGGAAGACGCGATCCAGAAGATCGACAAGGAAACCCGCGACCTGCTGCAAGACACGTTCGACCGCGTCAACCATCACTTTTCCGAGCTGTTCCCGATCCTGTTCGGCGGCGGCCAGGCCAGGCTGACCATGACGGGCGACGAGATTCTCGATTCCGGTGTACAAGTCATGGCGCAACCGCCGGGCAAGAAAAACGCCACCATTCATTTGCTGTCGGGCGGCGAAAAAGCGCTGACCGCGACCGCGCTGGTGTTTTCGATGTTCCGCCTGAATCCGGCGCCGTTCTGCCTGCTCGACGAGGTCGATGCGCCGCTGGACGACGCCAATACAGAACGTTTTTGCAGAATGGTCAAACGGATGTCTGACCAGACCCAATTCCTTTTCATTTCGCACAATAAAATTGCGATGGAAATGGCCCATCAATTAATCGGTGTGACGATGCAGGAACAAGGCGTATCGCGCATCGTGGCGGTGGATATGGAATCCGCCGCAAACTTCGCTTCCGAGGCACAAGCAGCATGACAGACCTACAAATGACTTTGTTCGCAGCCGGCGGCGTCTTTATCGTCGGCGTTTTTTCGTACAATAAATGGCAAGAATACAAGGCGAAAAAGAGCGTCGAACGGGCTTTTTCGAATGACCACGACGACGTGCTGATGCGCAAGGGCGCTCCCGCCGGCAGCAGCGCGCCGGCCGCGCCGCTGGCGGAACCGGTGGTGCGCCAGGAGCCGAGCTTCGATGCCGCGCCTGCTGCTCCGGTACCTGCGCCTGCCGCGCCGGTTCCTGTGGCTGCCTCACCGGCACCGGTAGCCGTGGATGCGAACCCGGACGCCGGACGGATCGAACCGGTGGTGCATGCCGAAGGCGCTACGGCCGAGCCGAAAGAGCCGCTCCTGGAAGATGCTGCGCAAGCAGCCGAAGCCGCTGCGCCGGCCGCCGCCCCGGTGGCGGCGGTAGCCGAAGTGGTCGAAGAACCGCTGTCGCCAGCCGTCGAACAAGCCAACAGCCTGGTCGATCCGCTGATCGATTGCCTGCTGCCGCTGGCGCTGGAAGCGCCGGTACGCGGCGAAAAGATCTTGCCGTCGCTGCAAACGCTGCGCCTGGTCGGCAACAAGCCGGTGCATTTCATCGGCTTGCACGTGAATGGCGACTGGGAGCCGATCGTGCATGGCGGCGTCTACACCAAATTGCAGGGCGGGGTGCAACTGGCCAGCCGCACCACCGCCTTGAACGAACTGGAATACTCCGAACTGGTGACGCGCCTGCGCGTGATGTCCGATGAAATCGGCGCCGAACCGGAAGTGCCGGACATGATCGAAGTGATGGCCGAAGCGCGCAATCTGCACCGCTTTGTGTCCAGCCACGACGCGCAACTGGGCGTCAACCTGCACACCAACGGCGCGCCGTGGGCCATCAGCACCTTGCTGGTGGCGCTCGAAAAACAAGGTTTCGACGTGCGTCCGGACGGCCGCTACGTGATGCCGGACGGCGACGGCGCGTTCCTGTTCTCGCTGTCGACCAATGTCACCCTGGCCGAGGAAACCACGCCGCGCCTGACGCTGCTGCTGGACGTGCCGTGCGTGGCGCCGGCGCGCGACGGTTTCGGCGCGATGGTGTCGTGCGCCCGTTCGCTGGTGGGCCGCCTCGACGCGACCATCGTCGACGATTACAACCAGGCCTTGTCGGACGCGGCATTGTCCGAGATCGCCGGCCAGGTCAAGGACTTTTACCAGGAAATGGACGCGGCCGACATTCCGGCCGGTTCGACCCGTGCATTGCGCCTGTTTAGCTGACATGAGCTGACATTGGCCGAGATTTTTGCTGAGTTTGACACTGTTTGACACTGATAATGACTGATATGGATTTCCAGGCCGCGTCGCAGCGCGTGGCCGAACTGAACGCGGAACTGAACCGGCACCTGCACGCCTACCACGTACTCGATGCACCGATTATCCCCGACGCCGAATACGACCGGCTGTACCTCGAATTGCAGCAGCTCGAAGCGGCCCATCCCAGCCTGGCCGCGCCCGATTCGCCCACCTTGCGGGTCGGCGCCGCGCCTTTGCCGCAATTCGACCAGGTGCGCCACACGGTGCCTATGCTGTCGCTCAATAACGGCTTTTCCGAAGAAGACATCGACAATTTCGACCGCCGCGTGCGCGAAGGCCTGGAAGCGGAACATGTCGATTACGCGGCCGAGGTCAAGTTCGACGGCCTGGCGATCAACCTGCGTTATGAACACGGCGTGTTCGTGCAGGCCGCCACCCGCGGCGACGGCGCCACCGGCGAAGACGTGACCGCCAATATCCGCACCATCCGCGGCATTCCGCTGCGCCTGCACGGCGCCAACCCGCCGGCGCTACTGGACGTGCGCGGCGAAGTGATGATGTTCAAGGCCGATTTCGCCAAATTGAATGCGCGCCAGCGCGAAGCGGGCCAGAAGGAGTTCGCCAACCCAAGGAACGCCGCCGCCGGCAGCCTGCGCCAGCTCGATTCGCGCATCACGGCGCAGCGCACCTTGCGTTTTTACGCCTACGGCATCGGCGCGCTGGAAGGCGCGGCCATGCCGGCCTCGCACTCGGCCTTGCTGGACTGGTACCAGCAACTTGGCGTGCCGGTGTCGAAGGAGCGCGCGGTGGTGCGCGACGCGGCCGGCTTGCTGGCGTATTTTGCGAAGATCGGGACCAGCCGCCCCGCTTTGCCGTATGAAATCGACGGCGTGGTGTACAAGGTCAACAGCAGCGCCGACCAGCGCCAGCTGGGTTTCGTGTCGCGCGCGCCGCGTTTTGCGCTGGCCCATAAATTCCCCGCCGAAGAGGCGCTGACGGTGGTGCTCGATATCGAAGTGCAGGTCGGCCGCACCGGCGCGATCACACCGGTGGCGCGGCTGGCGCCGGTATCGGTCGGCGGCGTGACGGTGACCAACGCCACGCTGCACAATGAAGATGAAGTGCTGCGCAAGGATATCCGCGTCGGCGATACGGTGATCGTGCGCCGCGCCGGCGACGTGATTCCGGAAGTCTTGTCGGCGGTGCTGGAAAAACGCCCGGATCCGGCGCCGGCCCCGTTCAAGATGCTGCAAAACTGTCCGGTGTGCGGTTCGCACATCGTGCGCGAAGAAGGCGAGGCGATCGCGCGCTGTTCCGGCGGCCTGTTCTGTTCGGCGCAGCGCAAGGAAGCGATCCGCCATTTCGCCGCGCGGCGCATGATGGATATCGAAGGGCTGGGCGAGCGCTACATCGATACGCTGGTCGAACTGAATTACGTGCATGGCGTGGCCGATTTATACAAGCTGACGCTGGACGATTTGCTGAAGATGAAGGTACGCGCCGACGAACGCGACGGCAGCACGCCTGACACCGTCCAGCAGGGCAAGATCCCGACCAAATGGGCGGAAAACCTGATCGCCGGCATCGCCGCCAGCAAGCAGCCGCCGCTGGAGCGCTTGCTGTTTGCGCTGGGCATCCGCCATGCCGGCGAATCGACCGCCAAGACGCTGGCCGAATGGCTGGGCAGCCTGGCGCTGGTGCGCCGCGCGCCGGCCGCCTTGCTGTGCCTGCTGCCCGACATTGGTAGCACGGTGGCGCTATCGATCGCGGATTTCTTTGCCGAACCGAAGAACCAGCAAGCGCTGGACGACTTGCTGGTCGCCGGCGTGGCGCCGCGCGACGAACACGCGCCGAGCGCCAAGCTGCGCGACAAGCTCGATGCGGTCAAGCTGCTGGCCGCGCTGGGTATCCCGAAATTGACCGAACCGCGCAGCCGGCAACTGGTCGAACAGGGCGTGACTTTCGAAGTCCTGGCGCACTTGAAGATTTTCGACGTGTTCGGCTTGCCTGCCGCGGTCGCGGGTGCGCTGGCCGAGTGGATGGGACAAGATGGCCACCGCGAGCAATTGCTGGCGCTGGACGCGCTGCAAAAGGAATTGCTGGCCATGCTGCCGGAAGCCGCGCCTGTCGTCGCTGGCGGTCTCGACGGCAAGACTTTTGTCTTGACCGGCACCTTGCCGAACCTGGGCCGCGACCAGGCTGCCGCGCTGATCGAAGCCGCTGGCGGCAAGGTGGTCGGCTCGGTATCGAAAAAGACCGCTTACGTGGTGGCCGGCGCGGATGCCGGCAGCAAGCTGGCCAAGGCGCAGGAACTGGATATCGCGCTGCTCGACGAAGCGGCGCTGCTGCAATTGCTGGCGTCGTTCGAAGCGGCCGAGGGCGCCGCTGTTGCCGATGCTGTATTACTGAAAACTGATACTGATGAATAAAATTAAAAAAGCGGTGTTTCCCGTCGCGGGCCTGGGCAGCCGGTTTTTGCCGGCAACCAAGGCGCAGCCGAAGGAAATGCTGCCTATCGTCGACAAGCCGCTGATACAGTATGCGGTCGAGGAAGCGGTCGCGGCCGGCATCACCGAAATGATCTTCATCACCGGCCGCAACAAGCGCGCCATCGAAGACCATTTTGATACGGCTTATGAACTGGAAACCGAACTCGAAGCGGCCGGCAAGCAAAGGTTGCTGGAGATGGTGCAAAACGTCATCCCGAAACACATCACCTGCATCTACATCCGCCAGTCGGCGCCGCTGGGCCTGGGCCACGCCGTGCTGTGCGCGCGTCCGGTGGTCGGCAACGAACCGTTCGCGGTGTTGCTGGCCGACGACTTCATGGATGTGGCCGAGGGCGGCCGCGCGGTGCTGGCGCAAATGACCGATGTGTTCGAGCGCGAGCAATGCAGCGTGCTGGCGGTGCAAGACGTGCCGCGCGCCGAAACCAAGCAATACGGCATCGTCAGCGCCAGCGCTTACCAGCCGGACCTGGAGCGGGTCTCCGGCATCGTCGAAAAACCGGCGCCGGACGTGGCGCCGTCGACGCTGGCGGTGGTCGGCCGTTATGTGTTGTCGAACAAGATCTTCGATTACCTGGAAAACCTCGGCACCGGCGCCGGCGGCGAAATCCAGTTGACCGACGGCATCGCCGCGCTGATGCAAGCCGAACCGGTGCTGGCTTATCGCTACACCGGAACGCGTTATGATTGCGGATCGAAACTGGGGTATCTCGAGGCGACCGCCGCGATGGGTTTGAAACACCCAGAAACGGGCGCCGACTTCCGCAAGTTTATTGAACAGCTACAAGTTGGATCGGAACCACAATGACAGTCAGGGAAATTTTGAAAATGGGCGATCCGCGTTTGTTGCGGATGGCGGAACCTGTGCGTGAATTCAATACCCCGGAATTGAATGCATTGATCGCCGACATGTTCGACACCATGCACGCGGCCAATGGCGCGGGCTTGGCGGCGCCGCAAATCGGCGTCAATCTGCAACTGGTGATTTACGGCTTCAAGCAAAACACCCGTTACCCGGATGCGCCGCAAGTGCCGGAAACGGTGCTGATCAATCCGGTATTGACGCCGCTGTCGGACCGCAAGGAAGAGGGCTTCGAAGGCTGCCTGTCGGTGCCGGGCCTGCGCGGCAGCGTGCCGCGCTGGAGCAGCCTGCATTATGAAGGACTGGACCAGTTCGGCAACCGGATCAGCCGCGACGCCGAAGGTTTCCACGCCCGCGTGGTGCAGCACGAAGTCGACCATTTGCATGGCATTCTGTACCCGATGCGTATCGTCGATTTTTCCCAATTCGGTTTTATCGACGTGATGTTCCCGGATATGGATCCGAATGACGATGATTGACCAGCGTTTTGTCAGCCTGTGGTTTGACCATGCTTGGCGGCAATTTGCGTCGGGCTGGTCAAGCTTGACGCGGCGATCAATGGCACAGGCATAAAAAAATACGTGTAATATACAGACAGTTTATTTATTTTTGAGGTTCCCATCATGGCTGCGCCTACAAAAGTACGTTTGAACGCCGACCTGTCTCCCGACGTTGCGTCTGCATTGAAGGACTTGGCCAGGACACAAAACATTTCGCTGGCGCAAGCCCTGAGCCGGGCCATCAGCACCGAATCCGCGCTCGCCAAACGGCGGGCGCAAGGAGCAAAAGTCGTCATAGATGACGGTAACGGCAGGCTGTCCGAACTGGTTTTTGACCGTTAGACCTTGCCTGATCGGAGTTGCAACAATGACTGCCACTGACGACCAAGAGATGTCCCGGCAGACGCTGCCGGACGGCCAGCCTGGAAACAACCCCGATATCGAAGAGAGACTGGACGCCACCGTGGCGGCGGCAACAGATGCGCCCGTGCTCGAAACGCCATCCGAAAAAGGCTACGATCCGTTGCGCTACCAGGACACTACCCGGTCGTATATCGCCTACTGGCTGCTGTCGCTGCTGACGCTCATGGTGCTGGGCGGTTTTGGCATGCTGTTGGCGGTGCCAGCGGTAACCTTCGATAACCTCAAAAGCATACTGGAGCTGGTTTTCGGTCCGATTGTTGCGCTGGTTTCCGCCGCAACCGGCTTTTATTTCGGCGCCCAGCAGCCTGGCGCCGGCAAAAAACCTTAGCCGAAAACATGTACATCTTGCTGCTGCAATAGCGCAAGGCGGGCCGTCATGCTGGATGCGGCCGGGATTCGCATCTTGAATTAACGCACCTTGCGTCCGCTGCCCATCTGATCCAGCAATTGCTGCAAGTCTTGCTGGGCGGCCTCCGACAGGTTCAGGAAACGGCAGCCGATCTGCACTTGTTCGCCCAGCAGGAAGGAACGGAACGAGCGCGACAGGCGGATTTCCAGGTCGGCGATCATGACTTTTTCCGGACCCAGTTCCAGCCGCACGCGCGACAGTTTACGGCCGACGTACAAGCCGGCCGTATCGCGCGGGTGGGCGCGCATGCCGATGCCGCCGACGGAAAAATCATACAGTTGCAATTCGTATGGCCGGCCTTCCAGCACGAACGCGGCCATGTAATACACGCCCAGCGGGGTTTCCAGACGCGCCGATTCGCGCCGTTCCAATACCAGGCAATGGACCGGGAAGTCCGCGCCCAGCAGGGTGGGGCGGTCCGGCAATGATTCCCAGCCGGAGTCGAGCGAAAATTGCAGCTTGGCGCTGTGCACCCACGACACGAAGGTGGCCAGGCCGGGCGGCAAGAAGGTGCCTTCATTCAATTCCAGCACAAAACGCGGCAATTCGTCATCGACCGACAAGATGCGCGCCATCACCGGTTGCGCGCCGTATTCCGGGTAAATCGTCACCGCGTCGCCGCTGTCGGCCAGGCGGCTCAGCGTTTCGCCGATATCCCACGGATCGCTCATGTGATGCGGCTTGGCGCCGGGTTCGATCGGTTCGACCTGGTCGGCAAGGCTAGGCGCGCCCTTGCGCAGAGGATTGGGAATGGGATCGTTCACGACAGCGTATCTCTTTGCTTGGCTTTATTGATGACAAATTATCAAGGATAAACTTCTATCTGGATAGTCTATAGAATTATTGCAGGTTTGGCTTGCTTATTTGCAATATTTGTCTGTAAAGCATGCTCTTCCGGAAATATTTATTGTACCGGTTGCAAGACCGTGACGACAGGGGGGAAGACGCTGGGCAGGATCAGAAATGTTCGTCGGCGCTCAGGTAGCGCCATTGCCCGACCGGCAAGTCGCCCAGCTTGACCTTGCCGATGCGTACCCGCTTGAGGCCGACGACGCGCAGGCCGACCGCTTCGCACATGCGGCGAATCTGGCGTTTCTTGCCTTCGCGTAGCGTAAAGCTGAGCTGGTCTTCATTTTGCCAGCGCACCTTGGCCGGCAGCAGCGGCTTGCCATCCATCCACAAGCCGTGATTCAGGCGCTTCAAGTCGGCGTCCGGCAGCGTGCCGGGCTTGGTGTATTGCACCCGCACCAGGTATTCCTTGTCGATATCGGTATCGTGGCCGATCAATTGCTTGGCGATCCGGCCATCCTGGGTCAGTATCAGCAAGCCGACCGAATCGATGTCGAGCCGGCCGGCCGCTACCAGGCTGCGCAGCTGGGTCGGGTGGAATTGTTCCGGGCTGCGGTCTTCGGCCCAGCGGTTTTCGGCCTTGATCAGCGCAATCGCCGGCGTGTAGCCGTCTTCGGCCTGGCCGCTGACATAGCCCATCGGCTTGTTGATCAGCACCGTCACGCGCTTCGATTGTTCGGCCGCGGCTTGCCGTTCGACCGTCACGTGCTGGCCAGGATATACCTTGCTGCCCAGTTCGGACACCACTTTGCCATCGACGCGCACCCAGCCGCGCGCGATCCATTCATCGGCTTCGCGACGGGAGCACAAGCCCAGTTCGGACATGCGTTTGGATAAGCGTAAGAGTTCTTCTGTCATCAGTCTGTTTCAATTATTAATAAAGATGGCCGGGGTCAGACCTTCAGCGCATCGAGTAAGTCGGTTTCCAGCAAAATCTGGTTGCGGGCATTGTTGAGGGTCGGACCGTCGACCAGGAATACGTCTTCGACCCGTTCGCCCAAGGTCATGATCTTGGCCGTATGCAAGTTGACCTTGTACTTGGTCAATACATTGGCGATCGAATACAGCAAGCCGGTGCGGTCGTTGGCGGCCACCGACAGCAGATAGTATTGCCCGCGTTCATCGGGCCGCAAATCGACCGTCGGCTGGAACGGGAAGGTGCGCGACAGCCGCGACAGGCGGCCCTTGCCGGGCGCCGGCAGCGGCGCCTGCGATTGCAGCAATTCGCCCAGTTCGTGTTCGATCAGGCTGATGATGTCGCGGTAACTGTTGGCGAAACTTTGCTCGGTGACGAGGAACGTGTCGAGCGCATAACCGTTGCGGGTAGTGTGAATCTTGGCGTCGAGAATGCTGAAATTCTTGCGGTCGAAATAGCCGCAGATGCGCGCGAACAGGTCGGACTGGTCGGCCACATACACCGCCACCTGCAAGCCTTCGCCGATCGGCGCCAGCCGGCAGCGCACCACCGGCTTGTCGCTGTCGAGCCGGTCGTACAGCGAGCGGGTTTGCCAGGCGATGTCGGATGCGTCGTGGCGCAGGAAATAAGCGACGTCGAGCTGCTTCCACAATTGCTCATGAGCATCTGGCGGCAAGCCGTACAGGCGCAGCGTGGCCAGCGCCTCTTGCTGGCGGTTTTTCAATTCGCGGTCGGCCGAATGCGGTTCGCCGCCCAGCACCCGCAAGGTGATCTTGTACAAGTCTTCCAGCAGCTTGCCTTTCCACGCATTCCACACCTTCGGACTGGTGCCGCGGATATCGGCCACCGTCAGCAGGTACAGCGCGGTCAGGTGGCGCTCGTCCTTGACGGTCCTGGAGAACGCGGCGATCACGTCCGGGTCGGACAGGTCTTGCTTTTGCGCCACTTGCGACATGCTCAAATGGTTTTCGACCAGGAATACGATCAGCTCGGTATCTTCCGCGCTCATCGCGTGTTCCTGGCAAAACTGCGCCGCATCGACGGTGCCCAGCTTGGAATGGTCGCCGCCGCGGCCCTTGGCGATGTCGTGGAACAGCGCCGCCACGTACAGCAGCCACGGCTGCGAGAAATTGGCCATCAGCTGGCTGCAAAACGGATATTCGTGGGCGTGTTCCGGCATCGTGAAGCGCCGCATATTGCGCACCACCATCAGGATATGCTGGTCCACCGTGTACACATGGAACAGGTCGTGCTGCATCTGGCCGACGATGCGCCGGAAGTTCGGCAGGTAGCGCCCCAGTATGCTCATTTCGTTCATGCGCCGCAGCGCATGGATCACGCCGACCGGCGCCTGCATGATGCGCAGGAACAGCGAGCGGTTGGCCGGATCCTGGCGGAACGCCGCATCGATCTTGAAGCGTTCGTGCCACAACGCGCGGGTGGCGCGCGTGCTCATGCCCTTCAAGGCCGGGTGCTCGGTCATCAGCAGGAAGATTTCCAGCATCGCCGACGGATGTTGTTCAAACGTGTCGTCGGCGGCAATGTCGATCAAGCCGTTGACTTCATTGAAGCGCGGATTGATGACCACCGGCTGGCCCGATTGCGGGAACAGCTGCGCTTCGATATTTTGCAGCATGATGGTATTGAGCTGGGTCACCGTCTTGGCGGCCCAGTAATAACGCTGCATCAGGTATTCGCTGGCGCGGCGCATGTGCGGACCGCTGCCGGTCGCCTGCAAGCCGAGCGATTCGGCCACCGCCGTTTGCACGTCGAACACCAGGCGGTCTTCGCGGCGGCCGGCGTGCAAGTGCAGGCGCACCCGGATATCCTTGAAGGCGCGCTCCTTTTCCATCAACTGGCGCGCCTCGGTCTGGGTAATCAGGCCGCGGGTGGCCAGCGTGCGCCAGGAATTGGCCAGGCCGGCCGCCTTGGCGACCCACAAGATCACTTGCAGGTCGCGCAAGCCGCCCGGACTTTCCTTGCAATTCGGTTCCAGGCTGAACGCCGTGTCTTCATATTTGGCGTGGCGCTGGCGCATTTCGGCCGTCTTGGCCTGGAAAAAGGCTTGCGGATCGAGCGCCGCCTGGTAGCGTTGCTGCAACTCCTCAAACAAGGGCAGGTTGCCGCACACCAGGCGCGCTTCCAGCAAGCTGGTTTGCACCGTGATGTCGGCCTTCGATTCCGTCAGGCATTCATCGACGGTACGGATGCTGTGGCCGATTTCCAGCCCCAGGTCCCACAGCAGCTGCACCAGTTGTTCCAGCTTGTCCCGGGTCGCGTCATCCGGCGCCTGTTGCAGCAAGATCAGCAAGTCGATGTCGGAATACGGAAACAGTTCGCCGCGGCCGTAACCGCCGACGCCGACCAGCGACGTGCCTTCCGGCAAGCCAGCTTCCTGCCACGCGCCCGACAGCACCGCATCGACGCTGTGGCGCAGGCAGCGCAGCAGTTTTTCAGGCTTGCCGTCGAGCTGGAAGGCGCCGATCGCGACTTGCCGGTCGGCCTTTAATTGTCGCTTCAATTGTTCGCGGAGGTTCTGGTTCATCGCGGTGCGCGGCATCCGTGGTGGTAGTGGTAGCGGGGTAAGGTGGCGGAAAATCAGGCGCCGATGATGGCAGGCGGCGCCGGCATCAATGGCGACACGGTCAGCACTTCATAACCGGTCTCGGTGACCAGCACCGTGTGTTCCCACTGCGCCGACAGGCTGCGGTCCTTGGTTTTGATGGTCCAGCCATCGTTCATTTCGCGGATGTCGCGGCGCCCGGCGTTGATCATCGGCTCGACCGTGAAAATCATGCCCGCTTCCAGGCGTTCCAGCGTGCCCGGCTTGCCGTAGTGCAGCACTTGCGGTTCTTCATGAAAAACCTTGCCGATGCCGTGGCCGCAGAATTCGCGCACCACGCTGTAGCCGGCTTTTTCCGCATGTTGCTGAATCGCATGGCCGATATCGCCCAGATGCGCGCCCGGCTTGATCCTGGCGATGCCCAGCCACATGCATTCATAGGTGACTTCGGACAGGCGCCTGGCCAGGATCGACGGCTGGCCGACGAAGAACATGCGGCTGTTGTCGCCGTGGTAGCCATCCTTGATGACGGTGATGTCGAGGTTGACCACGTCGCCGTTCTTCAAGACCTTGTCGCCCGGAATGCCGTGGCAAATCACGTCGTTGACCGAGGTGCAGATGGCTTTCGGATACGGCGTATAGCCAGGCGGGCAATAGTTCAGCGGGGCCGGGATGGTGCCCTGGACGTTGACCATGTATTCATGGCACAGGCGGTCCAGTTCGCCGGTCGTGACGCCGGGCTTGACGAACGGGGTGATGTAGTCGAGCACTTCGGCGCCGAGTTTGCCGGCGACGCGCATGCCTTCGATGTCGGCGGGAGTGTTGATACGGATGGTGGACATGGTGGTGTTCGCAATCAGCTTGGAGCTATTTGGTCTAATCAGTGGGACGGCGCGGGCGGCGGTGGCCAGGCGCGTCGATATGACGAAATTATAAACGACGCGAGGCGCTTGCGTGGCATCCGGCCGGCATCGCGGCACGCCGATTTCACTGCGAATTACCGGGAAACCACGCTTTTTCAGCGGTAATTGGCCGGCATGGCATTATCCTTGCTCGGACGACATGTAATGCTTGCCCCAAGCCTGCTTTTAAGAGTAGAATCTCGGGTTGCTTCAATTTGCTTTTTGAAGCGATGTTGTACAAGCAAGCTTAGCGTGTAAGTAATTTAAATAATGCGAATCCGTTCGACAAGGGTGCCTCTATGGTGACTGAGCGGATTCCAGACCCAACCCTGGAGTTAAACATGTCTGTAACAATGCGTGAAATGCTGGAAGCCGGCGTCCATTTTGGTCACCAAACCCGTTTTTGGAATCCAAAAATGGCACCGTTCATTTTCGGTCACCGCAACAAGATTCATATCATCAACCTGGAAAAAACCATGGCGATGTACCAGGACGCAATGAAGCACGTGCGTCAACTGGCATCGAACCGTGGCACCATCCTGATGGTCGGCACCAAGCGTCAAGCGCGCGAAATCATCGCCGCCGAAGCGCAACGCGCCGGCGTGCCATTCGTCGATCAACGCTGGTTGGGCGGCATGCTGACCAACTTCAAAACGATCAAGACATCGATCAAGCGTTTGAAAGACATGGAAGCGCAAATCGAAGACGGTTCCGTCGAGAAGCTGTCGAAAAAAGAAGCGCTGATGTTCCAACGCGAAATGATCAAGCTGCAAAAATCGATCGGCGGCATCAAGGACATGGGCGGCGTTCCTGACGCAATCTTCGTAGTCGACGTCGGTTACCACAAAGGTGCGATCACTGAAGCGGCTAAACTGGGCATCCCTGTTATCGGCGTTGTCGATACCAACCACTCCCCGGAAGGCGTGAATTTCGTTATCCCAGGTAACGATGACTCCTCGAAAGCCATCATGTTGTACGCCCGCGGTGTTGCCGATGCAATCATCGAAGGCCGTGCCGCTGCCGGTAACGAAGTCGTTGAAATGATCAAGTCGGCAGCTGGCGACGAATTCGTTGAAGTGAGCGAACAAGCGTAATTGCCGGCCTGTCGCAAGACGGGTCTTGTAGCAGATAGCAGTACCGGAAAAGGGGTGGCAGCAGCTCCCCCTTTTTTTTAATGAAAATGGTTTGGGCGCATCGTGCTCGGCATCCCCGGAGCCGCCCCATACCACCCCCACCGAATACAGGAGAAACACATGGCAGCGATTACAGCAGCGATGGTAGGCGAATTGCGCGGCAAAACCGACGCACCGATGATGGAATGCAAAAAAGCACTGACCGAAGCCGATGGCGACATGGCCCGTGCGGAAGAGATCCTGCGCGTCAAACTGGGCGGCAAGGCATCGAAAGCTTCGGCGCGCATCACCGCTGAAGGCGTGGTCGCCACCTACATCGCCGGCGGCGTAGGCGCGCTGGTGGAAGTGAACTCCGAAACCGACTTCGTCGCGAAAAACGACGACTTCCTGGCATTGGCCAATTCGGCCGCACGCCTGGTCGCGGAACACAACCCGGCCGACGTGGCTGCCTTGCTGGCCTTGCCGCTCGATGGCAAGACCCTGGACGAAGTGCGTTCGGCACTGATCGGTAAAATCGGCGAAAACATGTCGATCCGCCGTTTCGTGCGTTTCGAAACCAGCAACAAGCTGGCTTCCTACCTGCACGGTTCGCGCATTGGCGTGGTGGTCGAATTCGACGGCGCCGACGAGCAAGTCGGTAAAGACGTGGCAATGCACATCGCCGCGATGAAACCGGTATCGCTGTCGTCCGAGCAAGTTCCTGCGGAACTGATCGAAAAAGAGCGTTCGGTCGCAAAACTGAAAGCTGAAGAAGATGCCGCCAAGGCGGCTGCCGAAGGCAAACCGGCGCAATCGCCGGAAATCCTGGCAAAACGCCTGGAAGGTTCGGTACAGAAATACCTGAAAGAAGTATCGCTGCTGAACCAGGCTTTCGTGAAAAACGACAAGCTGTCGGTTGAGCAAATGCTGAAAGCCGCTAACACCAGCGTCAAATCGTTCTCGATGTACGTGGTCGGCGAAGGGATTGAGAAGAAGCAAGATGACTTCGCTGCAGAGGTTGCGGCACAAATCGCTGCCTCCCAAGGCGCGTAATACCAAAGCGGGCCGAGAGGCCCGTTTTTTTGGCCCGCGCCGGACCGCCGCGTCCGGCGCCGACATGCCAGCGCTGCGCTTCGTTGCGGCGCCGCATGTCATACTCGAATAAACCTCACTATGGAGCCCCAGCTCATGTCAAAACCAGCCTATAAGCGCGTACTCCTCAAATTGTCCGGCGAAGCCCTGATGGGCGACGACCCGTACGGCATCAACCGCGCCACCATCGAACGCATGGTGGCCGACGTGGCCGAGGTGGCGAAATTGGGTGTGGAACTGGCGATCGTGATTGGTGGCGGTAATATTTTCCGCGGCGTCGCGCCCGGTGCGCAAGGCATGGACCGCGCCACCGCCGACTATATGGGCATGCTGGCAACCGTCATGAACGCCCTGGCCCTCGGCGATGCGATGCGCCATGTCGGCATCACTGCCCGCGTGATGTCCGCGATTGCTATTGAGCAAGTGGTTGAGCCGTATGTGCGCCCGAAAGCGCTGCAATACCTGGAAGAAGGTAAAGTGGTGATTTTCGCGGCCGGCACCGGCAACCCGTTCTTCACCACCGATACCGCGGCCGCCTTGCGCGGTTCGGAAATCAGCGCTGAAATCGTCCTCAAAGCCACCAAGGTGGACGGCGTTTACACGGCCGACCCGAAAAAAGATCCGCACGCCACCCGTTTCGAAACGATCAGCTTCGATGACGCCATTTCCAAGCACCTGCAAGTGATGGACGCCACCGCGTTCGCCTTGTGCCGCGACCAGAAGTTGCCGATCAACGTGTTTTCCATCGTCAAGCCGGGCGCGCTGAAGCGCGTCATCATGGGTGAAGACGAAGGCACGCTGGTGCACGTGTAACAGCGGTTCCGCGTTTACCTTTCACATTATTACCATTTAGACACAGGAGAGCAGCATGTCCTTAGCTGACGTCAAAAAGAATACGCAAGAACGCATGACCAAGTCGATCGAGACCTTGCGCGCCGATCTGGCCAAGGTGCGCACCGGCCGCGCCCACACCGGTATCCTGGACCACGTGATGGTCGAGTATTACGGCAGCCCGACGGCGCTGACCCAGGTCGCCAACGTGACCCTGGTCGACGCCCGCACCATCGGCGTGCAGCCGTATGAAAAGAAAATGGCCGCGACCATCGAAAAAGCCATCCGCGACGCCGACCTGGGCTTGAACCCGTCATCGCAGGGCGACATGATACGCGTGCCGACTCCGCCGCTGACCGAAGAGCGCCGCAAGGAAATGGTAAAACTGGTCAAGAGCGAAGCGGAAGACGCGAAAATTGCCGTGCGCAATATCCGCCGCGACGCCAATGAAGGCTTGAAAAAACTGGTCAAGGAAAAAGCCTGCTCGGAAGACGACGAGCGCCGCTCGTCGGAAGAAGTGCAAAAGCTGACCGACAAGTTCATCGCCGATATCGACCGCATGGTGGTGGATAAAGAAAAGGAAGTGCTGACTGTGTAAGTTAGAATGTAGTACTGCTACGGGGACGAGCCGCCTGGCTCGTCTTTGGCGCCGGGCTGCCGTCAGCATGTCGAATTATCATTTCGACATTGCTGCTTCGGCAGCTTTTTAGCTACTATAGTAACAATTTTATTTGGCATCCGTTTTCATGATCTATTCGAGTTCGACCTCAGCGGTACCCGAAGTCGCCGCAGTGCCGCGGCATGTGGCCATCATCATGGATGGCAACGGCCGTTGGGCCACCAAGCGCTTCCTGCCGCGCGTGGCCGGCCATGCCAAGGGCGCCGACGCGGTGCGCGGCGTGGTCGAGGGCTGTATCGACCGTGGCGTGCAATACCTGACCCTGTTCGCCTTCAGTTCCGAGAACTGGCGCCGTCCGGAAGAGGAAGTGTCGCTGCTGATGCGCCTGTTCGTGACGATGCTGGAGCGCGAAGTGGTACGCATGCACGCCAACGACATCCGCTTGAAGGTGGTCGGCGATTTGTCGCGTTTCAATGAACAGTTGCAAGAATTGATAGCCGACGCCGAACGCAAGACCGCCGACAACACGCGCTTGACGGTGACTATTTGCGCCAATTATGGCGGACGCTGGGACATCATGCAGGCGGTCAACAAAATGACGGCGGCGCAACCTGGCCTCAGCGATTACACCGAAGAACAATTGGCGCCGTATCTGACGATGGCGTATGCGCCGGAACCGGATTTGTTCATCCGCACCGGCGGTGAAGAACGTATTTCGAACTTCCTGATGTGGCAACTGGCGTACACTGAACTGTATTTCACCGATCAATACTGGCCTGATTTCAATATCGACAGCCTCGACGCGGCGATCGCGTCTTACCAGCAGCGCGAGCGGCGTTTCGGCCGCACCAGCGCTCAATTAGTGGAAAAGAATACCTGATGCTGAAAACACGGATAATCACCGCCCTGGTGTTGCTGGCGGTCTTGCTGCCGGTTCTGTATCTCAATAATTTCCCTGCCTTCGCCGTGATCGCGACGCTGTTTTTCGGCGCCGCCGTCTGGGAAAGTTTTCGTATTTTCAAAAATCGCCAGGCGCTGCTGATTGCCGCCGTCTGGACCGCCGCATTCGCGTACACCTTCATGTTTGGCAACGGCTTGGCGCAAGGCAAGTTCTGGTTCGTGCTGTGCTGCGCGATCTGGCTGGTGCGCTTCGTGCCGGCGCTGGGCACCGGCTTGCCGCCGCCCGAAGGGTTGGGCAACATCATGCTGAGCATGGTGTACGCAGTCACCATCGTCGGCTGTTTCGTCGCCATCGTCGCCTTGTTCAAGCAGCATGCGCCGCTGTACCTGCTGTCGGTGATGGCGCTGGTGTGGCTGGCCGATATCGGTGCTTATTTTTCCGGCAAGGCCTTCGGCAAGCGCAAGCTGGCGCCATCGATTTCACCCGGTAAATCCTGGGAAGGCGCGTTCGGCGGCGGTATCATCGTGCTGCTGCTGGCCTCGCTGAGCGTGCTGCTGGCGCCTGCCACTCCCTGGCTGCAAGATACCTTCGCGGTGCGCCTGCAAGCCCATTTCGGCTGGGCTGGCGCACTTGCCATCCTGCTGCTGATCGTCGCCGCCAGCGTCATCGGCGACTTGTTCGAATCGATGCTGAAGCGCCGCGCGGCGATCAAGGATAGCAGCAATTTGCTGCCTGGCCATGGCGGCGTGCTGGACCGTATCGATGCGCTGATCCCGGTATTGCCGCTGGCCGCGCTGATCAGCACCTGGCTCTGAAAGAAATCTCATGCAATACATCACCATTCTAGGCGCCACCGGTTCGATCGGCGTGTCCACGCTGGACGTGCTGGCGCGCCATCCCGAGCGCTACGGCGTTTACGCGTTGACGGCGCATAGCCAGGTCGAACAATTGGCGGCCCAGTGCCTGCAATTCCGCCCGCAACGCGCGGTGGTCGGCAGCGCCGACGCGGCCGCCCGTTTGCAGGTGTTGCTGCGTGAACAGGGCGTGACGACCGAAGTGGAATATGGCGAAGCCGCGCTGTGCGCGGTGGCCAGTGCGCCGCCGGTGAGCGCCGTGATGGCGGCCATCGTCGGCGCGGCCGGCCTGGCGCCCACGCTGGCTGCGGCCCGTGCCGGCAAAAAAGTATTGCTGGCGAACAAGGAAGCGCTGGTGATGTCCGGGCAATTGTTCATCGACGCCGCCAACGACCATGGCGCGGTGATCTTGCCGATCGATAGCGAACACAATGCGGTATTCCAGTGCTTGCCGCAGGGTTATGCCCGCGTGGCGGGCGCGGCCGGCATCACCAAGATCTTGCTGACCGCGTCCGGCGGGCCGTTCCTGACGCGCGACGTGGCCACGCTCGACGCGGTGACGCCGGAGCAAGCCTGCAAGCATCCGAAGTGGGTCATGGGCCGCAAGATCTCGGTTGATTCCGCGACGATGATGAACAAGGGGCTGGAAGTGATCGAGGCGCACTGGCTGTTCGGCGCGCCGGCGGCGCAGATCGACGTGCTGATCCATCCGCAAAGCGTGGTCCATTCGATGGTCTCGTATGCCGACGGCTCGGTGCTGGCGCAATTGGGCAATCCCGACATGCGCACCCCGATCGCCCATGCGCTGGCGTATCCGGAGCGCATCGCTTCCGGCGTCGAGGCGCTGGACTTGACGGCGATGGGCGGCTTGCATTTCGAGCGTCCCGATTTCAAGCGCTTCCCGTGCCTGGCATTGGCTTTCGACGCGTTGAACGCGGGCGGCACCGCGCCGGCCTTGCTGAACGCCGCCAATGAAGTGGCGGTGCAAGCCTTCCTCGACCTGAAGATCGGCTTCCGCCAGATCGACCGGGTGATCGCCCATGTGATCGAGACCGTGCCGCACGGCCCGGCCGCCAGCATCGACGCCGTGATGGCCCAGGACGGCCTGGCGCGCGCCGCCGCCGAACGTTATATCGCGACCCGGCTGGCCTGATGACGCTGCTCAGCACATTACTGGCGTTCGCCATCGCGCTCGGTTCGTTGATCATCATTCACGAACTGGGCCATTATTGTGTGGCGCGGCTGTGCGGCGTCAAGATCCTGCGCTTTTCGGTCGGCCTGGGCAAGGTGGTGTATTCGCGCCGTTTCGGCCCGGACCAGACCGAGTGGGCGATTTCGGCGCTGCCGCTGGGCGGCTACGTCAAGATGCTGGACAGCCGCGATCCCGAACTGGTCTTGAGCGGTCATGATCTGGCGCGCGAATTCACCCGCCAAAGCGTGTGGAAGCGGTTTGCCATCGTCGCGGCCGGACCGCTGACCAATTTTTTGCTGGCCATCGTGCTGTTTGCCGGCCTGTACATGCATGGCATCGCCGAGCCGTCCAGCAAGGTCGGCCCGCCGCCGCCGGCGTCGGCGGCGTTCCAGGCCGGCCTGCATGGCGGCGACACCGTCACCGCGCTGAATGGCAAGGCAGTCGCCGGCTGGGGCGATTTGCGCTGGCAAATGATCGCTGCCACGCTCGACAAGCGCGACGTGCGGCTGGACGTCGAACGTCCCGGCCGCGGCCGCCAAAGCCTGCTGCTGCCGGTCGGCGCGCTGGCCGGTCTCGACCTGGAAGGCGACCTGCTGGGCCAGGCCGGCATCGTGCTGGCGCGCCCGCTGCCGGTGCTGGGGCAGGTCATGCCGGGCGGGGCGGCCGCATTGGCCGGCTTGCGCAGCGGCGACCTGATCCTGGCGATCGACGGCCGGCCGGTGGCCGACGGCATCGCCTTCATCGAACGGATCCGCGCCGCCAACGGTGCAACGCTGCAAGTGGCGCTGCGCCGCGACGGCCGCGACCTGCTGCTGCCGGTGACGCCGGTGGTCGAATCCGAGCCTGTCGACAAGCCGGGAAAACCAGCTGTAACAGTTGGTAAGATCAAGGCGGAAGTGGCGCTGGCGCCGGATATGATTACCGTGGCCTCCAGTGCGCCGGTCGCGCTGGGCAAGGCGGCCGCCAAGGTATGGGACACCAGCATCACCAGCCTGAAAATGATGGGCCGCATGCTGACCGGGCAAGTGTCGCTGAAGAATGTCACGGGGCCGATCACCATCGCCGATTATGCCGGGCAGACCGCGCGCATCGGCCTGGTAAGCTACCTGAGTTTCATCGCCTTTGTCAGTATCAGTCTGGGCGTGATGAATTTGCTACCCATTCCGGTTCTAGATGGCGGACATTTGCTGTATTATTCGCTGGAAGTTTTGACCGGACGCCCGGTGCCGGAGCGTATCGGCGAAATTGGCCAGCGCCTCGGACTGTGGCTGGTGATGGCCTTGATGGCGCTGGCCATCGTTAATGACGTGGTGCGGCTGCTGACGTGAGCGCCGATTGTAAAGCGTAAAACGCGGCGGTAAACGCCGCGTTAGCAGTATTCAGGGGCGCGCAGGCATTCTTTATGTGTATGTTGTCCAATGATCCATCCAATGATTTAGCCAATGAAATTACATTCTGATCGTAGCACCTTGCCATCCTTTCGCCTCAGCCTGATCGGCGCCGCCGTCATGGCCTTCTGTGCCGGCCAGGCATTGGCCGTCGAGCCTTTTACCGTCAAGGATATCCGCGTCGAAGGGATACAGCGCACCGAGGCTGGCACCGTGTTCAGCTACCTGCCGGTGCGGGTAGGCGAAACGTTTTCGGATGAGAAGAGCGTCGCCGCCATCAAGGCGCTGTACGCCACCGGCATCTTCAAGGACGTGCGGCTGGAAGTGGACGGCGACGTGCTGGTGGTACTGGTCGAAGAACGTCCTGCGATCGCCGCGGTCGATTTCACCGGCACCAAGGAATTTGAGAAGGACATGCTGGTCAAGGCATTGAAGGAAATCGGCGTCGGCGAAGCGAAGATCTTCGACAAGGCGTCGGTCGAGCGCGCCGAGCAGGAGTTGAAGCGCCAGTACCTGTCGCACGGCCTGTATGGCGTCAAGATCACCACCACCGTCACGCCGATCGAGCGCAACCGCGTCAACGTGGTGTTTGCCGTCGACGAAGGCGAAGTGGCGCGCATCAAGCAAATCAATATCGTCGGCAACAAGCATTTCTCGGACAAGGAATTGCGCCAGCAACTGGCGCTCAATACCGGCGGCTGGTTCAGCTGGTACACCAAGGCCGACCAGTATTCGAAGACCAAGCTGACCGGCGACATCGAGTCGCTGAAATCGTTTTACCTGAACCGCGGCTACATCGAGATGCAGGTCGAATCGACCCAGGTGTCGATCACGCCTGATAAAAAAGACATCTACCTGACCATCAACATCAATGAAGGCGAAAAGTACAACATCGCCGGCATCAAGTTCGAAGGCGAGATGTTCGGCCGCGAAGAGGAATTGAAATCGCTGAGCCTGTTGAAGACCGGCGACGTGTATTCGGGCGAAATGCTGACCGCCACCAACAAGCGCATTTCGGACCGCCTCGGCACCTTCGGCTATGCGTTCGCCAACGTCAATGCGAACCCGGACATCAACCGCGAAAAACGCGAAGTGTCGTTCACCTTCTTCATCGATCCGGGCAAGCGCGTGTACGTGCGGCGCATGAATATCTCGGGCAACACCACCACCCGCGATGAAGTCATCCGGCGCGAATTCCGCCAGTTCGAATCGTCCTGGTACGACAGCAACAAGATCAAGCTGACCCGCGACCGGGTCGACCGCCTCGGTTATTTCAAGGATGTCACCATCGACACGCCGGAAGCGCAGGGCACCAGCGACCAGGTCGACGTCAACCTGGCGGTGGTGGAAAAACCGACCGGTAACTTCCTGATCGGCGGCGCGTTCTCGCAATCGGAAAAATTCACGCTGTCGGCGTCGATTTCGCAAGCCAACTTCGCCGGTAGCGGCAATACCGTCGGCATCGAAGTCAACACCAGCCATTTCAGCCGCACCATCGCGTTTTCGCAACTCAATCCGTATTACACGGACGATGGCGTGTCGCGCGAATTCTCGATCTACATGCGCACCACCGAGCCGCCGGCGCTGAACATCGGCAGCTACAAGATCAAGCAGAACGGCGGCCGGGTCAGCTATGGCGTGCCGTTCTCGGAAGTCGATACGATCTTCTTCGGCATCGGCGCCGAGATCACCACGCTGGAAACCGATATCACCAGCCCGATCCGCTTCAAGCAGTATGTGATGGACAACGGCGGCCCGTCCGACGGCGTCGGTTCGGCCAAGACCCATGCGATTCCGCTGACCGCGGCCTGGCAGCGCGACAGCCGCGACAGCGCGCTGACGCCGTCGGTCGGCCGCTACCAGCGCGCCAACGTGGAGCTGGACGTGATCGGCGACCAGAAATACTACCGCGCCGTGTATGAGCACCAGTGGTTCCGTCCGATTACCCGCAATATCACGCTGGCCCTGAAGGGCGAGTTCGATTATGGCCACGGCATCGGCAACCACGTCTATCCGGTGTTCAAGAACTTCTACGGCGGCGGCATCGGTTCGGTGCGCGGCTACCTGAGCTCGTCGCTGGGCGTGGTCGATCCATCGACCAACGATGCGCTGGGCGGCGCTTCGCGCCTGATCGGCAACGCCGAACTGCAGATGCCGTTCCCGGGTTCGGGCAACGACCGCAGCCTGCGCTGGTTCGGTTTCCTCGACAGCGGCCAGGTGTACCAGGAAGGGCAAAAGATGCGCGCGTCGGAATTGCGCTATTCTACTGGCCTGGGGATCAGCTGGATTTCCCCGGTCGGCCCGCTGAAACTGAGCTACGCCAAGCCGCTGAACGCCAAGCCGGGTGACCGCCTGGAGCGCTTCCAGTTCCAGATGGGTACCGGTTTCTGATTGGCGGCGCCGCGCATTTTATATTTAGACCACGGAGAATCAAGTTGAAAACCGTATCCGCTACCCTGCCAAAGTACCTTGCGGCGCTGGCCCTGATCTGCGGATCAGTGCTGACCGCGCAAGCCCAGGCGCAAGAATCCCGGATCGCCTGGCTCAGCATCGACCGCATTTACAACGAGTCGAAGCAAGCCAAGCTGGCCAGCGAAAAACTGGCCGAGGAATTCAAGGTGCGCGAAAAGAGCATGCAGGATTTGAATGCGCGCCTGAAAGCGGCCAGCGAAAGCCTGGAAAAGGACATGCCCACGCTGAGCGAGGCCGACCGCGTCAAGCGCCAGCGCGAATACTTCGAGCTGGACAAGGAATTCAAGCGGCGCGACCGAGAATTCCGCGAAGACCTGGCGCAGCGCACCAATGAAGAACGCGAAGTGGTGTCGAACAAGGCCATCAAGATCATCAAGGAAATGGCGGCCGTCGATGGCTTCGACATCGTGCTGTACGATGCGGTGTGGGCCAACCCGCGCATCGACATCACCGACAAAGTGCTGAAAGCGCTCGATAAATAAGTTTTAACAGATTGGAACCACCAGATGGGCACTCGACTAGGAGAATTGGTCGAACGCTTCGGCGGTGAGTTGACGGGCGATCCTGACCTGGAAGTATCCGGGATCGCACCGCTGACCGACGCCGGCGCTTCGCACATCAGCTTTCTCAGCAATAGTAAATTCCGCGGCCAGGCCGTGGCCAGCCGCGCCGCCGCGCTGATCCTGTCCGCCGCCGACGACGTCGTCATCGGTGCGCAGTATCCGGGCAGCCGTATCGTGGTGCCGAACCCCTACGTGTATTTTGCCCGCGCCGCGCAATATTTCGCCGCGCTGGACGAAGTGCGCGCGCCGGTTGGCATCCACGCCAGCGCGTGGGTCGACGCCGGCGCGACGGTGCACCCGAGCGCCTCGGTCGGCCCGCGCGCCGTGATCGAGGCGGGCGCCGTGATCGGCGCCGGCTGCCTGATCGGCCCCGGCTGCGTGATCGGCCGCGACGCGGTGATCGGCGACGGCACGCAGCTGTTCGCCAACGTGACCTTCCATGCGCGCTGCGAAATCGGCAAGCGTGGCATCATTCATTCCGGCGCCGTGATCGGCACCGACGGTTTCGGGTTCGCCAACGAGGGCGGGGTCTACATCAAGATCCCGCAAACCGGCCGCGTGATGATAGGCGATGACGTCGATATCGGCGCCAACACCACCATCGACCGCGGCGCGCTGGCCGATACCGTGATCGAGGATGGCGTCAAGCTGGATAACCAGATCCAGATCGGCCATAACTGTCGCATCGGCGCGCACACGGCGATGGCCGGCTGCGTCGGCGTGGCCGGCAGCGCCATCATCGGCAAATACTGCACCTTCGGCGGCGCCGCGATGGTGCTGGGCCACCTGACCATCGCCGACCGGGTCCACGTCGGCTCGGGCAGCATGGTGTCGCGCTCGATCGCCGAACCGGGCCAGTACACCGGCTTTTATCCGCTGGCGAAAAACGCCGACTGGGAAAAATCCGCCGCGATAGTACGCAATTTGTCGACGATGCGCGATAAAATTCGCGCGCTGGAAAAAACGATTAAAACACTGACGATTCAAGACGAACAAACATGACGACAACAGAAAAAAAATCCCTGGACATTCAGCAAATCAAGCGATTGCTGCCGCACCGCTATCCGATGCTGCTGGTGGACCGGGTGCTCGATTACGAGCTGGGCAAGCGCATCACTGCCATCAAGAACATTACCGCCAACGAAGAATTTTTCAACGGGCATTTCCCGCACAAGCCGGTGATGCCAGGCGTGCTGATGATCGAAGCGCTGGCGCAGACCGCCGCGCTGCTGTCGTTCCTGACCATGGGCATCGAGCCGGATGAAAATTCGGTGGTGTACTTCGTCGGCATCGACAGCGCGCGCTTCAAACGTCCGGTCGAGCCGGGCGACCAGTTGAAGATGGACGTCGAGATCCTGCGCGTGTCGCGCGGCATCTGGAAATACAAGGCGTCAGGAACGGTTGACGGCGTGGTCGCGCTGGAAGCCGAATTGATGTGCACCGTACGCAGCACCGATGCGGCCACTTTGCCGATGGGACAGTAACATGACGACGGCACTGATCCATTCCACCGCCGTGATCGACCCGAAAGCCGAACTGGATAGTTCGGTGCGGGTCGGTCCGTATTCCATCATCGGTCCGAATGTGCGCATCGGCGCCAATACCAAGGTTGGTCCGCATGTGGTGATCGAGGGGCACACCACGATCGGCAGCGACAACGACTTTTTCCAGTTTTCGTCGATCGGCGCCGCGCCGCAAGACAAGAAATGGGCCGGCGAACCGACCCGCCTCGAAGTCGGCGACCGCAACACCATCCGCGAATTCTGCACCTTCAACACCGGCACCGTGCAGGACGCCGGCGTGACCCGGCTCGGCAACGACAACTGGATCTCGGCTTACGTCCACCTGGCGCATGATTGCCAGGTCGGCAGCAACACGATTTTCTCTAACAATGCGCAACTGGCGGGACATGTGCATATCGGCGATTGGGTGATCCTGTCCGGCTTCGTCAGCGTGCATCAGTTCTGCAAGATCGGCGCGCACGCTTTCGTCGGCATGGGCACCACTTTAACCCAGGATGTGCCGCCATTCGTGCTGTTGTCGGGTAATCCGGCGGCTGCCCACGGCGTCAATACCGAGGGCTTGAAGCGGCGCGGATTCAGCCGCGCGCAGATCGATGCGATCCGTTCCGCCTATCGCTCGATCTACCGCTCCAACCTGACGCTGGAAGAAGCCAAGGCGGCCTTGTTCGAAGACGAACAGGCTAATGCCGAAGCGGCCCCGCACATCCGCGCGATGCGCGAATTTCTCAGTGAGGCGGCACGTGGCATCGTCCGCTGACGTCGGCGGCCTGAGGGTCGCAATGGTGGCCGGCGAAGTGTCGGGAGACTTGCTGGCCAGCCGCTTGCTGTCGGGTTTGCGGCCGCATTTGCCGGATGCGTATTTCCACGGCATCGGCGGCCCCAACATGGCGCAGCAGGGCTTTGTGTCGGATTGGCCGCTGGAGCGCCTGACGGTGCGCGGCCTGTTCGAGATCATCCCGCGCTACCGCGACATCAAGGGCATCCAGAATACGCTGCGCGACCAGTTGCTGGCCGAGCGGCCGGCGGTGTTCATCGGCGCCGATTATCCGGGTTTTAACCTCGGCCTGGAAATGCAGCTGAAGGCGGCCGGCATCCCGACCGTGCATTACATCGGGCCGCAGATCTGGGCCTGGCGCGGCGGCCGCATCAAGAAAATCATCAAGGCGGTGTCGCACATGCTGGTGATCTTCCCGTTCGAGGAAGAGATTTACCGCAAGGCCGGCGTGCCGGTCACGTATGTCGGGCATCCGCTGGCCGGCGTGATCCCGCTGCAGCCCGACGAGGCGGCGGCGCGGCGCGCGCTCGGCTTGCCGGAAGACGCGAATGTGGTGACGCTGATGCCGGGCAGCCGCATGAGCGAGCTGAAATACAATACCGCCGCCTTTGTCGGCGCCGCCAGGCTGTTGCGCGAGCGCGATCCCTCGTTGCGCTTCATTGCGCCGATGGCCGGCGAAAAGCAGCGCCAGTACTTTTTGCAGCTGGTCGAGACGGCTGGCTTGCAGGACGTCGAGATCCAGCTGGTCGACGGCCAGTCGCATACCGCCATCTGCGCCGCCGACGCGGTGCTGGTGGCGTCCGGCACGGCGTCGCTGGAAGTGGCGCTGTTCAAGAAACCGATGGTGATCGCCTACAAGATGATGGCGGCCGAATGGCAAATCCTGCGCCACTTCAATTACCAGCCATGGATCGGCATGCCGAACATCCTGGCGCGCGAATTCCTGGTGCCGGAAATGCTGCAGGACGCCGCCAGCCCGCAAGCGCTGGCCGACGCCATGTGGTCTCAGCTGAGCGATGTGCCGGGTCGGCTGCGGCTGGTGCAGCGTTTTACCGACATGCACCACAGCCTGCTGCGCGACAGCGTGCGCGACAGCGCGGCCGCGGTGCTGCAAGTGATCGAATCATCCCGGCGCCGCTAAACCGGCGGCGCATGCGCCATCGGTGCGTCAACAAGGCACTTAATCTGTGAAAAATCTGTGAAAAACCTGTATCCCGGCTTGTTCGACGACTTGCCATTCTCCCTCGATGAAATCATTTGCGGCGTCGACGAGGCCGGCCGCGGCCCGCTGGCCGGGCCGGTGTTCGCCGCCGCCGTGATCCTCGACCCGCAACGCCCGATCGACGGCTTGCGAGACTCGAAAAAACTGAGCGCGGCCAAACGCGACCAGCTGGTTCCGCTGATCAAGCAGCATGCGCTAGCGTGGGCCATCGCCGAATGTTCGGAAGCTGAAATCGACGCATTGAATATCTTGCAGGCCACCATGCTGGCGATGCGCCGCGCCGTCGAAGCGCTGGCCACCGTGCCGACGCTGGCCCTGATCGACGGCAACCGCTGCCCGGTGATGGGCATCCGCAGCATGGCCATCGTCGAAGGCGACGACAAGGTCGATGCGATTTCAGCCGCGTCGATCCTGGCCAAGACCGCGCGCGACGCCGCGCTGATGGTGTTGCACGACACCTATCCGCAGTATGCGTTCGACCAGCACAAGGGTTATCCGACCGCGCTGCACCTGGCGCGCCTGCGGGAGCACGGCGTGTCGCCGGTGCACCGCCGTTCGTACGCCCCGGTGCGTAAATTGCTCGGGGTGTAAATGAAACTGATTTCTTCGCGCGACAATGCGCTGTACAAGGAATTGAAGAACCTGGCCGGCAGTTCGCAGGCGCGGCGCAAGCTGGGCCGCAGCCTGCTGGACGGCGTGCACCTGTGCCAGAGCTACCTGCAATTGCGCGGCCTGCCGCCGCAATGCATCGTCAGCGACAGCGCGCTGCGGCACCCGGAGGTGGCCGATATCGTGGCCCGGTGCGAAGCGGGCCGGGTGGCGTGCATCGCCATGCCGGATGCGCTGTACGGCGCGCTGAGTCAGGTCGAACACGGCGTCGGCATCCTGTTCGTCATCGAAACGCCGCAGCGCGACGTCAGCGCACCGTTGGCACAGTCGGCGGTGCTGCTGGATAACCTGCAAGACCCGGGCAATGTCGGCTCGATCCTGCGCAGCGCTGCGGCGGCTGGCATCAAGCAAGTCTATTGCAGCGGCGGCACGGCGTTTTGCTGGTCGCCGAAAGTGCTGCGGGCGGCGATGGGCGCGCATTTTGTGCTCGATATTTTTGAAAACGTCGACCTGGCCGCGCTGGTCAGGGCGTCCGGCGTGGCCGTGCTGGCCACCAGCGGTTATGCCGAGCAGCGCCTGTACGACGTCGACCTGCGCCAGCCGGTGGCGTGGCTGCTGGGCCATGAGGGGCAGGGCGTGGCCGACGATTTACTGGCGCTGGCGACGCACCGCGTAGTGATTCCGCACCTGGGCCAGGTCGAGTCGCTGAATGTCGCGGCGTGCGCGGCTGTTTGCTTTTTTGAGCAATTAAGGCAAAATCAGTCTTAATAGCGCCAGACAAAACGCCCATGGCGGCGTTGCATCGCCTTGCCGACCACTCGTGCTGTCCGCGGCGATGCGCCTTGTCCTGAACGTTTTGTCCGGCGCTCCAGGCTCATTTTTAAAAGTTCAGCCGGCTTATTTTTTTTGCCTCAGGGCTCAAACCCCGCCCGATAATGGAGCAGCGATGGATATCGCGCAATTGCACTTCCTGGTGGCCGAAGCCGATCCGCTGCAACGCGGCGCGCTGCTGGCCATGCTGGCGCACCTTGGCGCCACGCGCGTCACGGCGGTCAACGACGGTGATGCGGCGCTGGCCGCGTTCGAGGCAGGCGCGGTCGATATCGGCATACTCGACCTGGAATTGCCCGGCGTCGACGGCCTCGACCTGATCCGCCGCCTGTCGGAGGCGTCTTGCCGCGCCGGCATCATCGTGCTGGGCGCGCAAAATGCGTCGGTGCTGTTTTCGGTCGAAACCATGGCGCTGGCCTATGGCGTCGACATGCTGGGCACTATCGCCAAGCCGGCCGGCTGGCAAACGCTGGGCGCGCTGATCGCCAATTACCTGCCGCCGGAAGCATCGGCGCTGTCCCAGCCGCCGCAGCGCTTCACGTTTGCGCAAGTGGGACTGGGCTTGCAGGCGCGCCAGTTTGAACCGTTTTTCCAGCCCAAGATCGAATTGGCGACCGGCCAGGTCAAGGGCCTGGAAATGTTCGCCCGCTGGCTGCATCCGCAGCACGGCACGCTGGGACCGTCGTCCTTCATCGATGCGCTGCAACAGCAGGACCGGCTCGATTTCCTCGACTGGAGCATGATCGAGAAATCGGTCGCCGCCTGCCGGCTGTTGCACGACCAGAATATTCCGATCTCGATCGCCATCAACGTCGCGCCGCACACGCTGGTGCAGCCGCCGTTCATGGCGCAGATTGCCGCGTGCCTGGAGCGGCACCGCATCATGCCGGACTACATCACCTTTGAAATTCCGGAGTCGGCGGTACTGAGCTCCGAACCGCATTTCCTGGAGCGGCTGCTGCGTTTGCGGATGCAGGGTTTTGGGCTGGCGATCGACGATTACGGCACCGCGCGCTCCAATTTGCAGTTGCTGGCGCGCATACCGTTCACCGAACTGAAGATCGACCGCAGCTTCGTCGACGGCGCGTCGAAAAAACGCGCGCTGGGCACCGTGCTCAGTTCCTGCCTGGGATTGGCGCGCAGCCTGGACCGGCGTTCGGTGGCGGTCGGCGTGGAAACCCGCGAAGACTGGGATTTCCTGCAAAACCTGGGCTGCACCTACGCCCAGGGCTATTACATCGCCAAGCCGATGCCGGTCGAAGAGTTCCCCGCGTGGCTGGCCGACTGGCGCCAGTTTTTCTAAAAAAACCGGCCGGCGCCGCTACATCATTAATACTCGCGCCGGTTCGGCTTGATCTCTTGCAAGATCGTGGTTGAAATTTCTTCGATCGATTTGGTGGTCGACGACAGCCAGCGGATGCCTTCGCGTTTCATCATCTTTTCCGCCTCGTTGACTTCATAGCGGCAGTTTTCGATCGCCGCATATTTGCTGCCGGCGCGCCGCTCGTTGCGGATTTCCGACAGCCGCTCCGGCGTGATGCTCAGGCCGAAGATCTTGGCCTTGAATTCATTCAGCGCCGACGGCAGTTTTTCGCGTTCGAAATCGTCCGGGATCAGCGGGTAATTGGCCGCCTTGATACCGTATTGCATGGCCAGGTACAAGCTGGTCGGGGTTTTGCCGGAGCGCGACACGCCGACCAGGATCACGTCCGCCGACGACAGGTTTTTGTGCGACTGGCCGTCGTCGTGCGCCAGCGAATAATTGATCGCCTCGATGCGGTTCTTGTATTCCTCGCTGTCGACGATATTGTGCGAGCGGCCGATGGTGTGGGTCGACTTGACGCCCAGTTCCTGCTCCAGCGGCGCGACAAAGGTCTGGATCAGGTCCATGTGCAAACCGCTGGACTTGCGTATCACCGATGACAGGTCGGTCTTCACCAGCGTCGAAAAGATGATCGGCCGCTGGCCATCCCTGGCGAATGCTTCGTTGATTTTGCGCGCCGCATCATGCGCCTTGTCGAGCGTGTCGATGAACGGCAGGCGGATCTGGCGGAAGCGCAGTTCGAACTGGGTCAGCACCGAGTGGCCGAATGTTTCCGCAGTGATACCGGTGCCGTCCGAGACGAAAAATACGGTGCGGGCGGCGGAGGGCAGGGCGGAAGGTGTTTCTGGTGTCATAAGCGTTCTGTCTGGATTGGTAGGCAAGATTCTGCGTCGTCAATTTGCGCTGCACAATGTAAAATGGCCGCAACGGTATGATTGTGCTGCACGACGCCTAGAATAACAAGAAAACCCGTCAGTGCGCCTCGCCTCACGATTTCTATCATCAGCAAGGGTGTCATTATGACCAACGCAGTATCGCAAGAGAAGGACAACGGGGCGGTGTACGTCGCCTCGTTCGAGAATTTGCGCATGACGGATGTCGAGTCCGTCGGCGGCAAAAACGCCTCACTGGGTGAGATGATCAGCCAGCTGGCCGGAGCCGGCGTGCGGGTGCCTGGCGGTTTCGCCACCACCGCGCAGGCATTCCGCGACTTTTTGTCGTATAACCCGAATGGCGGCGCACCGCTGGCCCAGCGCATCGCCGACCGCCTGGAAGGCTTGAATATCGACGACGTGCGTGCACTGGCCCAGGCCGGCGCCGAAATCCGCCAATGGATCGTCGAGACCCCGTTCCAGCCGCGCCTGGCCGCTGAAATCGACGCTTTCTATGCTAGGCTGGTGGCCGATTCGTCGACCGAAATGTCGTTCGCGGTGCGCTCGTCGGCCACCGCCGAAGACTTGCCGGATGCATCGTTTGCCGGTCAGCAAGAAACTTTCCTGAACGTGGTCGGCATCGACAATGTGCTCGACGCGATGAAGCAGGTGTTCGCGTCGCTGTACAACGACCGCGCCATTTCCTACCGCGTGCACAAGGGTTTCACCCACGCCGAAGTGGCCTTGTCGGCCGGCGTGCAGCGCATGGTGCGTTCCGACCTGGGCGCGGCCGGCGTGATGTTCACCATCGATACCGAATCGGGCTTCAAGGATGTGGTGTTCGTCACGTCCAGCTACGGCCTGGGCGAAACGGTGGTGCAGGGCGCGGTCAACCCGGATGAATTCTATGTGCACAAGCCGATGCTGGAAAAAGGCAAATCGCCGGTGATCCGCCGCAATATCGGCTCCAAGCTGCTGAAGATGGAATTCACCGCCGAAGCCAAGGCGGGCCGTTCGGTCAAAACCGTCGACGTGCCGGTCGAGATGCGCAACCGCTATTCGCTGAACGACGCCGAAGTGGTGGAACTGGCGAAATACGCGGTGATCATCGAAAACCATTATGGCCGGCCGATGGATATCGAGTGGGGCAAGGATGGCCGCGACGGCAAGCTGTACATCTTGCAGGCGCGCCCTGAAACCGTCAAATCGCAGCAAAAATCGACCGACGTGCAAGAACGCTTCAAGCTGAAAAGCACCGGCACCGTGCTGGCTTCCGGCCGCGCCATCGGCCAGAAGATCGGCGCCGGCCCGGTCCGCGTGATCCACGATCCGGCCGACATGGAACGGGTGCAGCCGGGCGACGTGCTGGTGGCCGACATGACCGACCCGAACTGGGAACCGGTGATGAAACGCGCCTCGGCGATCGTCACCAACCGCGGCGGACGCACTTGCCACGCGGCCATCATCGCCCGTGAGCTGGGCGTGCCGGCGGTGGTCGGCTGCGGCGATGCGACCGACGTGTTGAAGGACGGCACCTTCGTTACCGTGGTGTGCTCGGAAGGCGACGAAGGCAAGATCTACGACGGCTTGCTGGAAACCGAAGTGTCGGAAGTATCGCGCGGCGAATTGCCCAAGCTTGATACCAAGATCATGCTCAACGTCGGCAATCCGCAACTGGCGTTCGATTTCCAGTCGGTGCCGAATGCCGGCGTCGGCCTGGCGCGCCTGGAATTCATCATCAATAACAACATCGGCGTGCATCCGAAGGCGATCCTGGAATATCCGAACATCGACGCCGACTTGAAGAAGGCGGTCGAATCGGTGGCGCGCGGCCATGCTTCTCCGAAAGCGTTTTATATCGACAAACTGGCCGAAGGCATCGCGACGATTGCGGCCGCGTTCTGGCCGAAGAAAGTCATCGTGCGCCTGTCCGACTTCAAGTCGAACGAATATAAAAAGCTGATCGGCGGTTCGCGCTACGAGCCGGATGAAGAAAACCCGATGCTGGGCTTCCGCGGCGCGGCGCGTTACCTGTCGGCAGATTTCGCCGAATCGTTCAATATGGAATGCGAAGCGATGAAGCGGGTGCGCAACGACATGGGGCTGACCAACGTCGAAATCATGGTGCCATTCGTGCGTACCCTGGGTCAGGCCGAGAAAGTCGTCGAGTTGCTGGCCAAGAATGGCTTGAAACGGGGCGAGAATGAATTGCGCGTCATTATGATGTGCGAAGTGCCGTCGAATGCCATCCTGGCCGATCAGTTCCTCGACCATTTCGATGGTTTCTCGATCGGTTCCAACGATCTGACCCAATTGACGCTGGGCCTGGACCGCGATTCCGGCATGGCCTTGCTGGCGGCCGATTTCGACGAGCGCGATCCTGCCGTCAAGGCGCTGCTGTCACTGGCAATCAAAGCCTGCCTGGCGCGCGGTAAATACATCGGCATTTGCGGCCAGGGGCCATCGGATCATCCGGACTTTGCGGCGTGGCTGATGGCGCAGGGGATTGAATCGATGTCGCTGAATCCCGATTCGGTGATCGATACCTGGCAAAAACTGGCAAGCTTGCAGTAATTTGCATGATGGTTCAAATGAAACGAAATATTGTTGAAAAATAATGTAAAAAGCGAAAACACTATATTGACGCATGCCGGATTTGCGTTAGACTGTTTGCATATAGGTGTTTGACAAAAATATATTAATATATTCGGCAGTAGTGAAAACCCTCGTTGCCTATAGCGGGCCACGGGGGTTTTTTACGTCAAGAGCGCCTGATAAAACGCCCATGGCGGCGTTGCATGGCCTTGCCGTACTTTCGTACTGCCTGCGGCCATGCGCCTTGCCGTGGGCGCTTTCTCAGGCGCTCTTGAGCGGCCTGAAAAGCGTTGATGGCGCACTGTATGCGCGTTGTCCTGAACACTTTTTCGGACGCTTTGCAGGATGTCCGGCTTTTAAAACTATGACCTGGCAGGGAGACGTAAGATGACAGACTGGATGAGCTGGTTTTTGGTGGCGGCAGTGGTGGTGATCCTGGAGCTGTTTATCGGCACCTTTTATTTGCTGATGATCGCCATCGGCATCGCCGCCGGCGGCGTCATTGCATTGACCGGCGCCGCCCCTTCGATACAAACCCTGACGGCGGCGCTGGTCGGCGTGGCCGCCACCTTGCTGCTGCGGCGCAGCCGCTTCGGCAAGCGTTCGCGTCCGGCGGCGGCCAACGATCCGAATATCAATATGGATATCGGCCAAAGCGTTACGGTGCCGCATTGGGTGGATGGCGCGGCGCGCGTCATGTACCGCGGCGCCTTGTGGGATGTCGAGCTGATACCGGGCAGTAATACCGAAGCCGGCACCTATATGATCCGCGAAGTGCGCGGCAGCCGCCTGATCGTGTCTTGAACGGCGCTCTCGGTTTTTGAGGCCGACTGTATCTGTTTATCGTTTCAACCATCGCAGCAATCAACGTAATACGTATATGGAGAGTGAACCATGGAAGTTAACTTCGGCAGCGTTTCTTTAATCTTGTTCATCCTGGCGCTGGTCTTTGTCTTCAAGACCATTAATGTGGTGCCGCAGCAGCATGCATGGGTAGTCGAACGGCTCGGTAAATACCATGCGACACTCGGCCCCGGCCTGAATATCGTGGTGCCGTTTGTCGATCGTATTGCATATAAACACATATTGAAAGAAATTCCACTCGACGTGCCGCCGCAAGTCTGTATCACGCGCGACAATACCCAATTACAAGTGGACGGTATCCTGTACTTCCAGATTACCGATGCGATGCGCGCCTCTTATGGCTCGTCGAATTACATTGCCGCCATCACCCAATTGGCGCAAACCACCTTGCGTTCGGTGATCGGTAAAATGGAACTCGATAAAACCTTTGAAGAGCGCGATCATATCAATACGGCCATTGTGAATGCTATTGACGAGTCCGCTGCTAACTGGGGCGTCAAGGTGTTGCGTTATGAAATCAAGGATTTGACGCCGCCAAAAGAGATCCTGCATGCGATGCAGGCGCAAATTACCGCGGAACGCGAAAAGCGCGCGCTGATCGCCGCGTCGGAAGGCCGTCGTCAGGAGCAGATCAATATCGCCAGCGGCGAGCGTGAAGCGGCTATTGCCCGTTCGGAAGGCGAGAAGCAGGCGTCGATCAACCGCGCGCAAGGGCAGGCTACCGCCATCGTCGCACTGGCCGAGGCCAGCGCGGAAGCCTTGCGCCAGGTCGGCGCTGCGATCCGCGAGCCGGGCGGTGAAGATGCGGTGAACCTGAAAGTGGCCGAGCAATATGTAAATGCTTTCGGACAACTGGCTAAAACCAATAATTCGATTATCGTTCCGGCCAACCTGGGCGATATGAGCGGTTTGATCGCTACTGCAATGCAAGTCGTTAAAACCCAAAAGTAATCCGCTGCGGGGATCCCGGCCCCGCTGTATCCGGATTGCCGATCGCGCCGCCGCCAATAAAATGACGGCGGCGTTTTTCATGCACGGCGAGTTCTTTTGTTCGCCGTCAAACTCGCGCTTTTCACTCTGGCACACGGGATTTTATTATGCCGGCGTAATGATGTTGGCAACTGTATATACCGCTCTGTAACATGATGTTTCTATTTCTTTGTGGTAATATTTATAACCATGGAGAGGCAATTCGGCAGTCGATTGCGATTCCAAAGTTATCTGTTGCCGGAGGTTCCGCCGGATTAAAACAGAAACTGCTTGCGGATTCAAAAAAATGGTAACATCCGCCTGTCTGCCAGATATACTTGCCATTGCAAGATACTTAAAATTGCAACCTAACAAGAACAACACCGCCATCGCCGCTATTTGATTCGCTGCTGCGACTTAAACATGGGCCGAATAATGGGGATTTGATTCCCAGCCTCAAGCAGTTAATGCCAGTTTGATACTGGTATAACGCTGTTTCTACAGAAAAAATGTCGTTTTCAGCATAAATCATTGTAAAAAAAATTAAAAAGTACACCAACAGCGTTACAATTGGATAGAATCTCATTTTCTATAGTTTCATTGTTCAACTCAACTAAAGGAACCATCATGGATCTGTCCAATTTATCCCTCGCCGAACTGCGTACGCTGCAAGACGACATCAAGAAACAAATGAAGAAGCGTGAACAGGACGATCTGTCCAAAGCCCGCGAACAAATCCTGGCGATCGCTCAAAGCGTCGGCGTTTCGGTAAAAGATCTGGTCGGTGCCGGTATCCGCGTTAAAACCGGTACCGTGGCCGTGCGTTACCGCAATCCTAACGATGCATCGCAACAATGGACTGGCCGGGGCCGTCAACCGAAATGGGTCAAGGAATGGACAGATTCGGGCAAGTCGCGCGATCTGCTGAAGGTGTAAAAACCATTCACTCGGATGCCTGCCATGCTGTTGATGGACAGGCATCCGGAATTTTCATCCGCGCCGGCTCGGCGCAGCATTCATCCGACGCAAAATTGGCTGTCCTGCCTTAATTTCTCTGCAGCATGGAGCGCACGATGCTTTCCTTGGCCAGCACAAAATCCTGCCCCGCCAGCACGAAATTGGTGTTTGGCTGTATCACCTTGATATTCACGAAGACGGTATCGCTGCTTTCGGCATACGAACCGACCACGATCGCCTGCGCATTATGCGTTTGCGCCACTTCGCCGATTTCGCGGGTTAACATCAGCTCGCCCTGATTGCGCTTCAAGTACACGCTATTGCGCAATTTCATTTCCAGCATTTTCAATCCGCCTTGCGCCAGCCGGGTCGATACCTGTTCCGATACCAGCCGGCCCAATGTCGAGGTCTGTTCCAGCGCATCCATATTGACGATGGTCGCCATGATCAGCGGCTGGTCGGCCGACAGTTTGCCATTCAATTGCAGCAGCAACGCATCGGCCGCGCGGTAATTCGAGGCAACCAATGAATTCGATGAAACCGACGAGTAATTGGCCTCTTCGGAGGGTGTCGAGGCGCAGGCGGACAGCAATAGCGGCACGGCCAGCAGCGCGGCGATTTTTTTGAATGTCATGGATCTTTTCATCTGGTTCAGCTGCCCTTGACCGTAAAGGTCTTGACGATTTGCTGGTTTTCTTTTGGCGGCGGCGCCACTTCATACAGATAGCGCTCGCTGTCGGTCACGTAATATACCGATGTATAGCGGGCGTAATAACGCCGCTCGTCGGAGACTGAAATGGTGACGATGATTTCGGTTTTCGGCGTGGCGCCGGACGCGAATTCGGAGCGAAACCAGGAATAGGCATCTTCGCCGACGATGCCGACGGTGGCCATCCATTGCGGCGTATGCTCGATTTCAGTCAACACCCACAGGCCGCCGACCAGCGCCGAGCGTTCGCCGGCGAATTTGTATTGCGGACGATGGGCCGAGAATTCGACCACCTGGGTATCGATTTCCACCTTTAATGCGGCGCGCGGGCTTTTTGCCACCACATAACCGTCATTGACCAGCGAAGTGGTCAATTGGCCGGCCACGGCCTGGCTGAAAGCGGTTGCTTGTGGAATCTCAATATACAGCGGAATATTCGGGCTCTTTTGCAGCGCCGGCGCTAATTCCTTTTCGATGTGGCCGGTAATCGCATGCCAGTGCGCCGCGGCCTGCAATTTGGCTTGCTGGCTGCTCGGGAAATTGGTGGCCAACGGCGCAGGGCTGTACGGCACCGCGCATCCCGCCATCAGCAAGGCGCCCAATAGCGTTGTTCCGGCTCGTAAAACCATTATTTCCCCATCTCGTCGTTAAGCAATAAAAACAATCAAACGCGTCTGCGTCAGGCCACCGGACTGTAGCACATGCGTTTCCAAGTGGCAATTTTATACAGGGAAGGCGAGATCGAAAAAGCCCGGTAATTACCGGGCTTTTTGAGAATGAAATAATGGCCGATGCCTCAGGCAGATCAGCGGCGGTGGGTTTTCATCGCAGCCTGCACTTCGCGGGCGCCATCGCGGTCTTTTTCGGCGGCGCGCTTATCGTGTTGTTTTTTACCCTTGGCCAGGCCGATTTCGCATTTGATGCGGCCGCCCTTGTAATGCAGGTTCAGCGGCACCAGCGTAAAACCGGAGCGCTCGACCTTGCCGATCAGCTTTTCCATTTCGGCTTTATGCAGCAGCAGCTTGCGGGTGCGCACCGCTTCCGGATGGATGTGGGTGGAGGCGGTCGGCAATGCACTGATATGCGCGCCGAATAAAAACAATTCGGCGCCGCGGACCACCACATAGGCTTCCTTGATTTGCACGCGGGCGTCGCGGATGGCTTTGACTTCCCAGCCTTCCAGGACGATGCCCGCTTCGTAGCGATCCTCGATGAAGTAGTCGTGAAAGGCTTTTTTATTGTCTGCTATGGTCATGAGATGGTAAATGTGCGCGGGTCGGTTAAACTACTGTCTCGCGCAAGCGCGATCAAATCGATTGAGATATCCAACATCATAGCAAACGGTTCTTCAATGGCAGTAGTACATAAATCAGTTTTTCTGGGATACAGCGCGGAACAAATGTTCGCGCTGGTGGCGGCAATCGAGGATTATCCCAAATTCTTGCCCTGGTGCGGCGGCGTCGAGATACGCGAGCGCGGCGACAACACCATCGTTGCCAACGTTGGCATACATTACCACGGAGTGCGCCAAAGCTTCACGACTTCCAATCAGAACGTTCCTTCCAGCACCATCAAAATGAAGCTGGTGGACGGTCCTTTCAAGAGCCTGGACGGGCTCTGGACCTTCAAGCCGCTGCGCGCCGACGCCTGCAAGATCGAACTCGACCTGCATTACGAGTTTTCCAGCCGCGTGCTGGAGCAGATTATCGGCCCGGTATTCGGCATGATTGCCAACAGCATGGTCGATTCTTTCTGCAAACGCGCCGAGACAGTCTATGGAACCACTTAATATCCAGGTTTGCTATGCCACGCCGCACTCCGAATTCCTGCGCGATCTGCACGTGGCACCCGGCACCACGCTGGAACAGGCGGTGCGCCTGAGCGGCTTGCTGGAGCAGGTGGCGGGTATCGACCTGGCCACGGTCCCGGTCGGTATCTATGGCAAGAAAAAGACGCTCGATACCGTGTTGCGCGAGCATGACCGGGTGGAAGTCTACCGGCCCTTGCTGGCCGATCCGAAAGAGGCGCGCCGGCGCCGGGCCGCCAAACCGGCCGCCTGATGCGGATTGCCGATGATGGCCAATCTTATTGCTGACTTTATTGGCAATCTTTCAGCTCGCGTTGCAGGCGTTGCAAATCGCGTGCCCTTTGCGCGTCATCCATATACGCTTGCTGGCCCGCCGGGTCGGTGATGCCGACCCGGCGGCCCGACTCCAGCAGTGTCTGATTGTCGCGCAGCGCCTGGCAATGGCTGCGCCGACTTGCTTGCCGGGTGGCTTCCTGGCTGGCCTTTTCAGCGGTCTCGGCCGCTTCCTTCCTGCGTTTGTTGAAATCGGCGTTGCGCTCGCTCCAGTCCGGCGCAGGCCTGGCCGGCGGCGCGGCGTTGCTGCCGGTCTTGTCATCCGCAGGGTCATGCGCCGGTAGCGCCGGTCCGGGCGCCTTCAGGATGCGTTTTTGCGGCACCGATGGCGCAGGAGGGTGGTCCGAGTATTGGCGCAAGCCCTTGTCGTCCAGCCATATATATTGTGCCTGAGCCAGCGTGGTGCAGAGTAACAGCGCACCGGCCAGCAGTGCGGTGATGGGCTTGCGATGCATGGTGTTCCTGGGTTGGTCAGCGAGAGGCAGATTTCGCCATGTTTCGTTGGTGTAGTCAACCATTGTGTGTTTTTAACGATTTTGCCGACATGCAAGGACGAGTCAACGATTTTTCTGTATAATCTGCTTTTGCGCCAATAGGAAATGCTATGCGTCTACTTCAAAAAGCACTCACATTCGATGACGTGCTGCTCGTCCCAGCCTACTCCAACGTTTTGCCCGCCGACACGTCCCTCAAAACCCGCTTGACCCGCAACATCACGCTGAATATTCCCTTGCTGTCCGCAGCGATGGATACCGTGACCGAAGCCCGTCTGGCGATCGCGATGGCACAGGAAGGCGGCATCGGCATTATCCATAAAAACCTGAAGCCGAAAGACCAGGCGCGCGAAGTGGCGCGGGTCAAGCGTTTCGAAGCAGGTGTATTGCGCGATCCGATCACGATCCCGCCAGAAATGAAAATCCGCGACGTCATCGCCCTGACCGTGCAATACGGCATCAGTGGTTTCCCTGTCGTCAAGGGCAATGAAGTAGTCGGCATTATCACCAACCGCGACTTGCGTTTCGAACAGGAACTGGACGCCGAGGCAAGCTCGAAAATGACGCCGCGCGACAAGCTGGTGTATGTCAAGGAAGGCGCCGATACGGCCGAAGCCAAGCGCCTGATGAACAAGCACCGCCTCGAACGCGTGCTGGTGGTCAACGACGCATTCGAATTGCGCGGCCTGATCACCGTCAAGGATATCCAGAAATCGACCGAGCATCCGTTCGCATCGAAAGACGGCCAGGGCAAATTGCTGGTCGGCGCCGCTGTCGGCGTCAGCGCCAAGGATGAGGAACGGATCGACTTGCTGGTCGCCGCCGGCGTCGACGTGCTGGTGGTCGACACCGCCCACGGCCACTCGCAAGGCATTCTCGACCGCGTAAAGTGGATCAAGACCAAGTACCCGCATGTGGACGTGATCGGCGGCAACATCGCCACCGCCGCCGCCGCCAAGGCGCTGGTCGAATACGGTGCGGACGCGGTCAAGGTCGGCATCGGCCCGGGCTCGATTTGCACCACCCGTATCGTGGCCGGCGTCGGGGTGCCGCAAATCACCGCGATCTCGAACGTGGCCGAAGCATTGGCCGGCACCGGCGTGCCATGCATCGCCGACGGCGGCATCCGCTTCTCGGGCGATATCTCGAAAGCGCTGGCCGCCGGCGCATCGACCGTGATGATGGGTTCCATGTTTGCCGGCACCGAAGAAGCGCCGGGCGAAGTGATACTGTATCAGGGCCGCAGCTACAAATCCTACCGCGGCATGGGCAGCCTGGGCGCGATGACGGATGGTTCTGCCGACCGTTATTTCCAGGATGCGACGATGAAAGCCGACAAGTTCGTGCCGGAAGGTATCGAAGGCCGCGTCGCCTACAAAGGCAGCGTGCTGGCGATCATTTATCAACTGGTCGGCGGCGTGCGCCAGTCGATGGGGTATTGCGGTTGCGCCACCATCGATGAATTGCGCGAAAAAGCGGAATTTGTTGAAATCACGTCGGCCGGCATGCGCGAATCGCATGTTCATGATGTGCAGATCACCAAAGAAGCGCCTAACTACCGCTCAGAGTAAGCGGTAACGACAGTAGAGACCGGCGCCCAGTGCGCCGGTCTTGTAGTGACCTTGAATAAAGCTCCCACCATGCATTCTAAAATCCTCATTCTCGATTTCGGCTCCCAAGTCACCCAGCTGATCGCCCGCCGCGTGCGCGATTCCGGCGTGTTTTCCGAAGTCTTCCCCTACGATGTCAGCGACGAATTCGTGCGTAACTATGGCGCTGCCGGCGTGATTTTGTCGGGCAGCCATAATTCGACGCTGGAAGGCGATTCGCCGCGCGCGCCGCAAGCCGTGTTCGAGCTGGGCGTGCCGGTGCTGGGTATTTGCTACGGCATGCAAACCATGGCCGCGCAATTGGGCGGCAAGGTGGAAAACGGCCTGGTGCGCGAATTCGGCTATGCCGAAGTGCGCGCCCGCAGTCACACCAAATTGTTGAACGGTATCGCCGACTTCGTCACCGACGAAGGTCATGGCATGTTGAAAGTATGGATGAGCCACGGCGACAAAGTGCTGGACATGCCGCCAGGCTTCAAACTGATGGGTAACACCCCAAGCTGCCCGATCGCCGCGATGGCCGATGAAGAGCGCCAGTTCTACGGCGTGCAATTCCACCCGGAAGTGACCCACACGGTGCAAGGCAAGGCGATCATCGGCCGTTTCGTGCATGAAATCTGCGGCTGCAAATCCGACTGGAACATGCCGGACTACATCAGCGAAGCGGTTGAAAAAATCCGCGCCCAGGTCGGCACCGACGAAGTCATCCTCGGCCTGTCCGGCGGCGTCGATTCGTCCGTCGCGGCGGCGCTGATCCACCGCGCCATCGGCGACCAGCTGACCTGCGTCTTCGTCGACCACGGCTTGCTGCGTCTCGACGAAGGCAAGATGGTGATGGACATGTTCGCCAAGAACCTCGGCGTCAAAGTGATCCGCATCGATGCCGAAGACCAATTCATGGGCCACCTGGCCGGCGTGGCCGATCCGGAGCAGAAGCGCAAGATCATCGGCCGCGAATTCGTCGAAGTGTTCCAGGTCGAGTCGGCCAAGCTGGTCAACGCCAAATGGCTGGCGCAGGGCACCATTTACCCGGACGTGATCGAATCGGCCGGCAAGGGCAAAAAGGGCCAGACCATCAAGAGCCACCACAACGTCGGCGGCTTGCCGGAAACCATGAAGCTGAAGCTGCTGGAGCCGCTGCGTGAACTGTTCAAGGATGAAGTGCGCAAACTGGGCGTCGCGCTCGGCTTGCCGCATGACATGGTGTATCGCCATCCATTCCCTGGCCCGGGCCTTGGCGTGCGCATCCTCGGCGAAGTCAAGAAAGAATTCGCCGACCTGCTGCGCCGCGCCGATGCGATCTTCATCGAAGAGTTGCGCAACACCCCGTACGAGTTCGTTGCCGGCCAGGCGGTCGATCAGGAGCAATTGCCGAAGAACTGGTACGAAGCGACCAGCCAGGCGTTCGCCGTGTTCCTGCCGGTCAAGTCGGTCGGCGTGATGGGCGACGGCCGCACCTACGAATACGTGGTGGCGCTGCGCGCGGTGCAAACCCAGGACTTCATGACGGCGCACTGGGCGCATTTGCCGCACAGCTTGCTGGGCAAGGTGTCGAACCGCATCATCAATGAAGTGCGCGGGATTAACCGGGTGGTGTACGACATCTCGGGCAAGCCGCCGGCGACGATTGAGTGGGAGTGATTTGATGTCTAGCAACTGCTAGCACTGATAGGCAGTAAAACACACCTAAGCCCGTGATTTCACGGGCTTTTTTGTTATTTTTTCTGGCATTGTCTGGCAACGATTAGCACGGTTAAGCAATATTTTTTCATGGCATTCTTAATGGTATGATCTCGCATCGATGCCATGATCGGTAGTCGATACCATGCAATGGCGCTGAGTCCCCTTGTTTTCAATAATGGTGGCGGCACGAAATGATGATTAATTCCTCATCATGCACTTCGTAGACTAGCCGGTTAGTTTCGTCAATTCTCCTCGACCAGCAGCCACTAAGACTGTGTTTCAATGCTTCAGGTTTACCAACACCAACAAAAGGATCTCTGAGTGTGGCTTGGATCAGATCGTTAATGCGTTTGAGCGTTTTTCTATCTTGCGTTTGCCAGTAGATGTAGCTTTCCCAAGCCTCATCCGTGAACTTCAAGTTGCGCATGTTGCGGTTCCTCTGCGTCGGAAATGTTGATTAATTCCCGATGCTTCGCTTGGCCAGAACGCGCCTGAGCGATGGATTTGGCAAGGTGAGCCGCATTAGTTGGCGAACTCAGCAGATGCACAGTTTCCATGAGGCTGCTGTAATGATCGAAGGACATGACTACTGCATCTGGCGCGTCTCTACGCGAGATAATGGTTACGTCAGCATCCTCAACCACTTGGTCGATAACAGCTCGAAGGCTGTTGCGAGCATCGGAAAAGTTGATGATTCTCATTTGTTACTCCGTTCTTTCAATACTTATCAGTGTCAGTAGTCGTCGTCAGTGTCGGTAGTCGTGGTCGATGTCAGCAGTAGTCGTCAGTGTCAGTCGTCGTCGTCGGTATCAGCGAGCAATTCGAACGGCAATAACTTGTACGATAAATCGTACATGTGAAAGTATATCGCAAATTTCGCGGATGGCAAGCTTATGGTTGGCGATGAGCGAAGGGCGAGGTGAGTCAAGCAGTTGCTTGCTTAGAGCCTTCTTCACTCGTAGCATAGAAAATCGTAAATAAAATGAATCAACATTTATATCGGGCGGTTCACCTTGCTCTTTCGATATAAATCGTTATGGAAGGAAAAGAAGTCGTGACCGATTTCAGGTTAAAGGAGGTGCACAGCCAGCATAGCCGATTACTTACCAGCAACCTTTAATAAATCTTCAATTGAATCATTTTTCCAAGCCTTGCCATCCGCTCGCCGGTCGTTAGCCAGCGCTTGAACAAACTCCAAGAAAGTCGCTTCATCAGTTACCGTTTCAAGTTGCTCGTACAACTGCATGTTTCGTTTTCAAGTTAGTCTTGGCAGCGTCCGCTCTTGGCCGTTTGCCGCCCGGGTGGGGGTGGGATAACAAATTGACAATTTTTAAAATTCACGTATTGTCACATGCTTGTGCGAAGGTCTGCTTTGGGGCGGCAGTTACCGCCACCATCTCGACGGCTTGCGGCCACGGCTCGCGCGCAACATGGCTGGCGCCATCGGCCATCTGGAACGATTGGGTTTCAAGCTATGGACGCGTCCGGAAGCCGGCATGTTTGTGTGGGCTGCATTGCCGGAAGGACTGGTTTCGTCGGATATCGCCCAGCGCGCTGGAATACAAATTGATACTGGCGCCGGGAAATGTCTTTAGCGTGTCCCGCACAGCCGACCGTTATCTGCGTTTTAATGTGGCGCAATGCGGCGACAAGCGCGTGTTTGATGTACTTGGCGAGGTAATGGCGGGTTGACGCGACGCCAGCCGGGCTTCAATTTGTTACACTGCGCCCTTTGATTCATACCAGACACGAAGGAACACCATGCAGCGCCCGATTTCGCCGACAGTGATTGATGGAACGCCGGGATTGCGCGCGTATGCGCTGGCTTGCCTGGTCGAGCCTGACCCAGCCGTCAAGGTGGCGGCGGTGGCGGCAATGGCCGGCGCGGTGCTGGCGGGACGGTGCCGGCTCGATGCAAACGCCGCGCTGCAGCCGGCCGGCCCGGTGCCGGGGCGCCCGGCACGACCGGAACTGGTGCCGCCGCGGCTGGTGGGGCGGCGCTCGATGATCACGCAAGAAGGGCGCGCGATGCTGATACACGCGCTGGCCCACATCGAATTCAACGCGATGAACCTGGCGCTCGACGCGCTGTGGCGCTTCCCCGGCTTGCCGGCCGATTACTACAGCGACTGGCTGCGCGTGGCCAGCGAAGAGGCGGGCCACTTTGCGCTGCTGGCGGCGCATTTGCGGGGATTGGGACACGAGTATGGCGATTTCCCCGGCCACGACAGCCTGTGGGAAATGGTCGATAAAACCCGTGGCGACGTGCTGGCGCGCATGGCGCTGGTGCCACGCACGCTCGAAGCGCGCGGCCTCGACGCGATTCCGCCGTTGCGCGCCAAGCTGGCGCAGGCCGGCGACCACGATGCGGCGGCCATCCTCGATATCATCCTGCGCGATGAAGTCGGGCATGTCGAGATCGGCAATCGATGGTATTGCTATTTGTGCGAGCAGCGCGGCCTGGAACCGCGCGCCACGTATGCCGGGCTGGCGCTGCGCTACGAGGCGCCGACGCTGCGCGGCCCGTTCAATCTGGAAGCGCGGCGCCGGGCCGGCTTTACGGAGGCGGAGCTGAGTGACCTGGGTTGAGCCGCGCCCGGTCGATTGCCATCGACTATAAAACAGGATAGGCGCCGCGATGGCGTCACAGGAGCACATATGCAAGAATTGATTGCCGAACTGAAGCGGCTGTATCTGCTGGATGGCCAGCAATACCATGCGCCGGACCCGAACGCGCAGCGCAGCGGGCCGGCCCATCCGCTGTCGCCCGCTGTGTTGACGCAGCATTTGTCGGGCGAGCGCAGCATCGCCGTTGAACTGGTGAACGCAGCGGGATGGACGCGCGCGCTGGTGATGGAGTTTGGCGGGAAAGATAAAGGGGATGGCGAGCGGCATTGGGACGCGCTGTGCGCCATCGCCAATGCCTTGCAACAGCATCTGGATTTGCCGGCGCCGGCCGTCAGCGTATCGGGCCGCGGCAGTTATCAGTTGTGGCTGTCGCTGGCTGCGCCGGTGCCGGTAGTCCAGGCGCAGCAATTCCTGCAATTGCTGCGCGCCGTTTATCTGCCGCCTGCGCCGCCGGCCGTTGTTGATCCTTATCTGTCGGTGGCACAATTGCCGCCCTGCCGGCAGGCGACAGGCAAATGGGCGGCGTTTATTCATCCCGGCATGGGCGCGTCGTTTGCCGACGATCCGGCACTGGAAGTGGCGCCGCCGCTGGCTGCGCAACAAGCGTTCCTGGCGGGCTTGCGCAGCATTTCGATGGGGCAGTTTGAACAGGCATTGGGCATGCTCCGGCAGCAGTCCGGCACGGCCACAGCCACTGTGGAAGCAGTGGTTGCACCAGTGATGCCAGACAGCGCCGTGTCGGCGGGATTGCTGTTGAAGGACGCGACGCTGGAAGATATTGTACAGTTTCTGCATGCGCGCAATATCGAACCGACCTTCCGCCACCTGCTGCGCTGAACCGGTTAGCCGCACCAGGCTCCAGGTCGCATCTCACGCTTGCTGCCGCCAGGCTTTGCTGTCCAGCGCTACGATAAACCGGGCCTCGGGCCAGTCATGCCGCAGCGCCTGCAGCATGATTTGCTGCTGCGTTTGCGGCGCCATGCCGTCGATCGGCTGGTCGCGGTCCAGGTTGCTGGGAAAGGCATACCCTTCGGCACAGGCCGCGATCGCATTTTTCATGTCATCGACGGAAAAATTCCCCTGCGCGCGCAATGCTTGCAGCGCCGGGTAGAGCGCTAGGCTCATCAGCTTGCGGTCCAGCGTTTCCATGGCACGCCCGAACGGCGACGACACTTGCAGCAGGTTGGCCATGCGCCGGATGTCGGGCGAGCGATTGTGGCCGGCGGCATGCATCAGCGCAGGGTTGAAGAACACCGCGTCGCCGATCGACAGCGGCAGTTGCACATGGTGTTGCTGGAAGTAGTCGCGAAATTCCGCCTGGTGATAGGCGAGGTAGCCGGCCTGGTAATGTTGTGAATAGGGCAGGTACAGCGTCGGGCCGGAAGCCAGCGGCATGTCGCAGTGCGCGACGGCGCCTTGCAGCGTCAACCCGGCGGACATCCGGTGTACATGCGCCGGATAGCCGGCGGCGGCGTCGGCCTGCTGGAATCCCAGGTGGTAGTCGCGGTGCGGCGCTTGGGCGGCGCCGCCCGGATTGACGACATTGACCTGGGCGGTGACCTGATAGGCAGGACCCAGCCAGGCCTGGCAGATCAGGCCGAAAATCGGATTGCCATAATAGCGCGCGAAGGCCGTGGGCGCGCGCAGGCACAGCTTTTGCTGCGCGTTCCAGATACGGTCGTTGGCACCGGGCCGGGCGAAGTGGTCGCCGCCGGCATTGCCGCTGGCATGCTGTTCGGCGATCAACTGGCGGAACACGCGATTGACCTGCTCCATCGTCTCGCTGTCATCGACCGCGTGTTTCAGCACCACCACGCCGGGACCGTTCATTAGCGCCGCGCCCCATTCCGCCTGCAGCACGCGCAGCGCCGCGGCGCTTGACAGCAGCCGCCGCACGGCGTCGCAGTCGTAGACCAGGATATTCGACTGCACCGACGCCGCCAGCGGATAATCGGTCAGCGCGGTGCGGCGGCTGACGATACGGATCAAGTCATCGATCCGGCAGTCTTGCTGCGACAGCCAGAATGGCTCCGCTTGCGGGTGTACGGCGGTCTCGGTGGTGCTCATATGGGCTTACTCCCTTTTTTAACGGTAGAATCAGTATAAGGGAGCAGGGGCCGCATTTTTTATCAGGAAACCCCTCAAAAACCCCTCAGAAAACGATCACGCACGGGAGCCGCATGACGCATCAATTTCCACTCAAGGTCGTGGCGCTGCAGGCCGGCGTCAGTGTCGCCACCGTCGACCGGGTGGTCGGCCGGCGCGGCGGCGTGCATGCCAATACGGTGCGCCGCGTGATGCAGGCGCTGGCCGAACTGGAACGGCAAAGCGCACAGGTCGGCTTGTCCGGCAAGAAGTTCATGATCGATGTGCTGATGGTGGCGCCGCAGCGGTTTAGCGATGCGGTGCGCCGCGCGCTGGAGGCGGAACTGCCGTCGCTGCATCCGGCGATTGTGCGTTCGCGCTTTCATTTGCATGAAACGCTGGCGGCGGACGGCATCGTCGAGCTGCTTGATCGCATCAGGAAAAACGGCAGCCATGGCGTGCTGCTGAAGGCGCCGGACCTGACTTCTATCAGCGCGGCGGTCGGCCGGCTGGCCGCCGCCGGGATCCCGGTGGTGACGCTGGTGACCGACTTGCCGGGTTCGGCGCGCAGCACCTATGTCGGCATGGATAACCGCGCGGCGGGCGAAACGGCGGCTTATCTGATCGGCCAGTGGATCGGCGCCGGCAAACAGCAGCAAGTGCTGGTCACGTTGAGCAGCAACCGTTTTCACGGCGAGGAAGAGCGCGAGATCGGCTTCCGCCGCGCGCTGCGCGAACATCAGCGCCACCTGGCGATCGTCGAAGTCAGCGAAGGCGACGGCATCGATGGCGCGACCGGTCCGCTGGTGCGGCGGGCATTGGACGATCATCCGCAGATTCACTCGGTCTATTCGATCGGCGGAGCAAACGCCGCCATCGTGCAGGCGTTCCAGCATGCCGGCCGGCGCTGCAAGGTTTTTATCGGCCACGACCTGGATGCCGATAACCTCGGCTTGCTCCAGTCGGGCGCCATCCATGCGGTGCTGTATCACGACCTGCGCCATGATATGCGGCGCGCTTGCCAGGACCTGCTCAGGGCGCGCGGCGCGCTGCCGGCATGGACACAGGCGCCGTTCCTGTCCGCGATCCAGGTCGTGACGCGCTGGAATGTGCCGGCCCAATATCAGTGACTTGATCAGATCAGCTGGCACCGCCCGCACCGTTGGCTGCCGGGCGACTATAATCGTGGCCTGTCCAGGCTGTATTTGTTGAACTGGCCGGTTCCAGCCGTGCTGTCTTTTTACCTGCAAGGAAAACCATGAACACCACCGTCCCCGCACGCCGCCGCAATGCCGCCGCCACCCGCGCGGCGATCCTGGCATCGGCGCGCTGGGCGTTTGCGCAATCCGGCTATGACGGCGCCGGCGTGCGCGACATCGCGGCGGGGGCGGGCGTGACCGCGATGCTGGTCAACCGGTATTTCGGATCGAAGGAACAATTATTCGCCGAAGCGGTCGCCGAGACGATGAAAAATCCGACTATCCTGGTGCCCGATATCCTGGGCTCGCCAACCCCCGGCGAGGCGGTCGCCAGGGCGCTGGTGAATATCACCCGCCTGAAGGATGCGCCGCTCGACGGTTTCCTGATTTTGCTGCAATCCGCGTCCAGTCCGCGGGCGGCGGAAATCGGCCGTGGCCAGGTCGAAAACGGCCATCAGAAACTGATGAGCTCCGCCCTCAGCGGCGACGATGCCTCCTTGCGCGCCGCCGTCTTGCTGTCGATGGTCGCGGGCTTCCAGTTCATGCGCCAAATGATCGGCTTATCCGCATTGACCGAGGCCGATCCCGAAGCGCTGGTAAAAATTTTGGCCCCGCTGTTCCAGCAAATCTTCGACGCCCGCCATCCGGCGGCGGCATCCCCATAAATCCCAGGCCGCGCCGCGCCGGCGTTGCGCCATTCTTTATTTCTACACTCGTAGACATGTGATTCTGTTGTGCGCTAATATCTACACTTGTAGACATTGGTGCGAAACGCCTTGTCGGAAATCTGCACATCCAGACATTGACGTGAAGCGCATTGTCCGTATCGAAGTCGGAAATGATGAAGGGAATGGAATATGCGATTGCTTGACAGGAGTGGCCGCGGCACGCACGGCGCCATGGCGCCGGCACCCGGCGCGACGCGCGCGTGGTCGGTGGTGGCGGTATTGCTGGTGCTGGCCGTGCTGGCCTCCGTGGACCGCAATGCGATCGCGCTGATGGTCGATCCGATCCGTGCCAGCCTGGGGATTAATGACTTTCAGATGGGCTTGCTGCAAGGGCCGGCCTTCGCCGTGTTTTTCCTGATCGGCAGTTTGCCGATGGGCTGGATAGTCGACCGTTATTCGCAACAGTGGGCGATCTATCTCGGCGTCAGCGGCTGGTCGCTGGCGACGATTGCTTGCGGGCTGGCCGGATCGTTTTATGAATTATTGATTGCGCGCTGCCTGGTGGGCCTGGGCGAAGCGGTGTTGCAGCCGGCCGGCTGGAGCATCGTCGCCAGGCTGTTTCCGCCACACCGGCTGGGACTGGTAATCGGCGTGCTGTCGGCTGGCGCGCAAATCGGTGCGGCGGCGTCGTACATGCTGGGCGCCTTCCTGATCGCCGGCGCGTCCCGCTTCGCGGCGATGCCCTTGCCGCTGGTCGGTCAATTGGCGCCGTGGCAACTGGTGTTTTTGGCGGCCGGCGTGCCGGGACTGTTACTGGCCGCGCTGATTTTCATCGCGCCGTCGCATCGGCCGCTGCGGCCTGGCCCCGCGCGCCAGGCCGGCGGCGGCTTGATGGCCTTCATCCGCGGCAACCGCGGTTTTCTGACGTATCACTTCCTCGGTTTCAGCCTGCATAGCGCGGCGGTGTTCGGCGCGGCGGCCTGGATGCCGACTTATTTGCTGCGCAACCATGAACTGGACGTGCGTACCGTGGGCGGCATCCTGGCGCTGCTGGCCGTACCGGTGGGGGCGGGCGGCGTGCTGTTCGCCGGATGGCTGGTCGACCGCTCGTTCGGCCGCGGCCGCGACGATGCGCACCTGACCCATTTTGCCTGCGTGGCCGCGCTGATCGCCGTGATCGGCGGACTGGGTTTCAACTTTGCCGCGTCGCTGCCTGCCATCGTGCTGACTTTCGGGCTGATCCAGTTCTTGCAGCCATTCTCGGGCGTGTCCGGCGCGGTATTGCAGATTTCGACGCCGGTGGAATTTCGCGGCCGCATTTCGGCGGCCTACATCATGTTTTACAACGCGGTCGGCATGACGCTGGGGCCGAGCTTTGTGGTGTTTCTGGGTGACTACGTAATCGGGCCGGGCAAGCTGGGCACGGCATTGGCGCTGACCTATGCGCTGTTCGGCAGCGCCGCCGCGATCTTGCTGTGGCTGGGCCGCAAGCATGCGGCGCGCGCGGTACAGCGCCATGGCCGTATCCAGCCCAGTTAAAACACCGAAATAATTTACAGGAGAAAATAATGAAGACAGAAGTAATGAAGATGGTAAATGAACACTATATCAATGGACGCTTTGTCGCGTCCCACGGCACCGAAGTGATGGACATCATCAATCCGGCCAGCGGCGCCGTCATCGGGCAAGTCACGCTGGGCGACGAAGAAGATGCGCGCAGCGCGATCCGCGCCGCGAAGTCGGCGTTCAAGACTTATGCCGGCTCGTCGCTGGAGCAGCGCGGCCGGTATTTGCAGCAATTGCATGACGCCATCATCGCCCGTGCCGACGAGCATATCGCGATCAGGACCGAAGAATATGGCGGCGTGGCCCAGCACAGTCAATTTTCGATCGCCGGCGCGGCCAAGGTGTTTTTGAACATGCGCAAAAGCCTGGGCGAGATTGTCTTCAGCAAGCGTCTCGGCGCAGCCGAGGTGGTGCTGCGGCCGCTCGGCGTCGCGGCCCTGATTACGCCATGGAATTCGGCGCTGTTCATGGTCTGCAACAAGCTGGCACCGGCGCTGGCGGCCGGCTGCACGGTGGTGATCAAGTCCAGCGAATTGAGCGCCCTGCAAATCCGCTTGCTGATGGAGTGTGTCGATGCGGCGGGCTTGCCGCCCGGCGTGGTCAATATCGTCCATGGACGCGGCGAGGTGGTCGGCAATGAGTTGACGTTGCATCCCGATGTCGCGAAAGTGTCGTTCACCGGTTCCACCGCCGTCGGCAAGCGCGTCATGCGCAATGCGGCCGATACCATGAAGCGCGTGACGCTGGAACTGGGCGGAAAATCGGCCCACATCATCCTCGACGATGCCGATCTCGGACTAGCCATTCCGTTCGCGCTGGCCTGCGGTTTCATGAACAATGGCCAGGCATGCATCGCCGGCTCCCGAATATTGGTGCCTGAGCATAAGTTACCGGCGGTCAAGGCGGCTTTGCTGGAAGGCATGAAGAAATGGATCGCCGGCCCGCCCGCGCAGGCGGCAACGGCGCTCGGCCCGCTGGTCAGCCAGCGCCAGTTCGAACGCGTGCAGCATTACATCCGCAAGGGCATCGAAGACGGCGCGCAAGTGCTGGTCGGCGGCGAGGGCAAGCCGCCGGGGCTGGAAGCGGGTCATTTCGTCAAGCCGACGATTTTCGTGAACGTCAGCAATGACATGCGGATCGCCAGGGAAGAAATTTTCGGCCCGGTGCTGGCCGTGATCGGCTACCGCTCCGAGGAAGAGGCGATCGAGATCGCCAATGATACGCCGTACGGCTTGCAGGGCTGGATCAGCACCGCCGACCCGCAGCGCGGCAGGCGGATCGCCGGCCGCATCGAAGCGGGCATGGTGATGGTCAACCGGGTGTATGACTTGCTCGACGACGCAGGCGCGCCGGCCGGCGGTTTCAAGCAATCGGGCATCGGCCGCGAGTTCGGCGTGTATGGCATCGGCGAATATCTTGAGCCGCAGAGTATTTTTGCCTGAAGCTTTGCCCGCCTGCATCCAGTTGTGGCGATTATTCGTATGTTTTTGTGCCGGAGTTTCTTGTTGAGAAAATACAAGAACCATGCACAGGGTTATTCCAACCACTGTTTATGCAACTAGTTTGAGAGCGGAAAAACATGCTGACATATGAAGAAGTCGTTGCAATCAACATGGCGATCGAGCCAGTCAAGGGAGGCATTGCAATAGGACAGATGAATGCGCACAAGAGCAATGGCGAAGTCGACTTGAAAAAAGCGATGAGCGCGGTGTCCGGCTACGGCGCCGCCAAGCAGTCGGCCGAACTGGCGTTGCGCATCATGTTCAGCCAGCCTTTCGGCGATGGCAATCACCGCACCGCGGCCGCGGTGATCTTCGCCAACATGCTGCATCATCAAATCGGCGTCAGGCGGCAGTACAGCGAAGTCTTGCATAATCTGAATGTGGCGGACGACAGTGACGGCTTGCCCGAACCGCTGGTGCTGCAAGTGAAAGTGCGCAAGCTTGCCGACTACATCGGCGCGATTACCAAGCCGGTTCCCGAGTATGCCCATCAGGCGCGCCGCGATCGTCTATTCCAGGAAATAAAAGCGACCGGAGATATCTTGTCGGTAGTGCGCGGCGCCCAAAAAGATTTTTTCGTGTCGCAGGGCGGGATCATGACGATGGATGTCTCGAAGCGGGAGGCTTATAAGGAACAATATACCAAGGAACAACGCAATCAAATCGCCCGCTGTCTGCGCGCGATGGGATATCACACCAATTAAGCTGTTTTAAGAGCCTATCCCAGTAGATGAATACGCCCTCTTCTGGCGCTCCTCAGGAACGGGGACTGCGTTGATCGTCGTCGCGTGGCTCGCCACGCTTCCTCCTCACGCCTGGTCCGCGCTCCTGATGCGCGGCCAGAACAAGACGCTCACTACTGGGATAGGCTCTAAGTGATTCTGGCCGGCAGCCGGGCTGCTTGGCATCTTGAGAAATGCAACCACCTTGAAAGGGGGCGTGGAGCGCCTGACAAACAGTTGACGAAAAGGTAGTGTAACGCCGCCATGGATTTTGTTGGGCGCTGTTGGTCCGCCTCGGCGTAACGAGGCTTACATCGGCTTGAACAGCGCCCGCAACACCTTCAGCGCCGCCGGATGATAAATCGTCGCGTGGCTTTCTTCCGGCATCTCCGGCGTGGCCTTGGCCGCCAATGCTTCCGACAATTGCCGGCCGCGATGCCGGCCTCGTCGCTGCTGGCCAGGTACAGCGATTGGACCAGCGGCGGCCGCTTGCTTAAGAATCCGGCCGCCTGATGGAGCAGGGGGCAAGATAAATGAACTTGCCGGCGTCAGGTATTGAGCCGCGCCGAAAACAGGATCACCGCTACGCCGCTGATCGCTACCCGTACCGGTTCGCCGTCGTCGATATCGACGCTGACGCTGACCACGCCGTCGCGCCCCAGTGCGCGGCCCTGATGGCCGTCGAACACCAGGCGCTGGCCGTCATGCCGCATCAGCTTGTGCTTGACCAGGTAGGCGCCGAGCGGGCCGTTGGCGTTGCCGGTGACCGGATCTTCGGCGATGCCGATGGCGGGCGCGAACATCCTGCCATGCGTCGCGGATGCTTCGCGGTCGATGGTGAACGGGAAAAATCCATTGCAGCCGATCACGCCGCTCAAATCCTTCAGTGCATGCTGGTCGGGGTCGATGTCGTCGAGGCTGATGCCGGCGGCCAGCGGCACCATCACTTTGGAATGTCCGGTCGAAACGATTTGCACCGGCAAGTCCGGTGCCAGATGGTGTTCCGGCACCCCCAGTGCGCTGGCCAACTCGCTGCGCAATGCCGCGCTGAAGGGCGCGCCGAATGCGATCGGGCCTTGGCGCATCGTGATGCGGTAGCCGTCGCCGATGGCTTGCACGACGATGGCCTGGATGCCGGCCCCGGTCTTTTGTTTCAGCTCGACATAGCCAAGTTGCAGCCAGGTGGCGCGCGCGTAATGGGCGGCGATGGTCGCGTGGCCACAGACCGGCACTTCCATGGTTGGCGTGAAGTAGCGGATATAGACGTCATGGCTGTCGTCTTGCGGGGCCATCACGAAGGCGGTTTCGGAATGCTTCAGCTCGCGTGCAAGGTCTTGCATTTGGCGGGCGGACAAGCCATCGGCATTCAGCACCACGCCGGCCGGATTGCCGCGAAATGGTGTCTTGGTGAATGAGTCGACGTGGAAGATTTGTGGATGCTGCATGGTTTTCTCCTTATAAAGCGGCAATCAGGGTGGCCTGGACTGCATAACCTTTGCGGATGCGCGGCACGCAGATCACCGAGCGGGACGGACGATGTTCACCGAAAAAATCGGCCAGCAACTGGTCGGCCGCATCCCAGTCGCCCAGCTCGGTCAGGTACAGGGTGAAGCTGATCACCTTGTGCGTGGCGCTGCCGGCGGCATGCAGCACGGCGTCGCAATTGGCGAGCAATTGGCGCAGTTGCGCCTCGAACGATGAATCCGGCGTGGGCGCGTGCGTACTCAGGCCCAGCGGCAGCGTGCCGGACATATAGACCAGCTGGTCATGAATGATGGCGGGTGCGTAATGGCCAGCCGGCAAGGGTAATTCTTTGGGATAAACGGCAGTGAGCATGGTCAGCGATCGGCAGGAATGGTGGAGAGCTGATTGTATTCATATAAAAATGAACGATAATACGTAAATAATCAATTAATACATTCGATGGGGGAATGAGTGGACGAACCATCCCTGGCCTTGATACGCTGCTTTGTCAGCGTTGCCAGCCACCATAGTTTTGCCAGGGCGGCACTGCAGCTGCGCATGACGCCGTCGGCGGTCAGCCGGCTGGTAAAGACGCTGGAACAGCAACTCGGCGTCTTGCTGATCCACCGCACCACCAGGGCGATGTCGCTGACCGAGGCCGGGCAGCATTTGTTTGCCGAGTGCGCCAATGCGCTGGAACAAATTCGTGGCGCTTGCGAGCAAGTGCGCCACCAGCAGCAGCAATTGCGCGGCACGCTCAAGCTCAGCGCGCCGCTATCGTTCGGGCGCACCCATGTGACGCCGCACCTGGCCGCGTTCATGCGGGCCTATCCGGAAGTAAAGCTGGAATTGCTGATGGTCGACCGGTATGTCGACGTGGTCGCCGAGGGGATCGATATCGCGATCCGTATCGGCCACCTGGACGATTCCTCGCTGGTGGCGCGCAAGTTGCTCGGCAACCGGCGTATCCTGGTGGCCGCGCCGTCCTATCTGGCGGCACATGGGGCGCCGGACGAGATCGAGCAATTGAAGCAGCATGAATGCCTGAGCCTGACGCTCAACCGCGACGGCGAATCGTGGCGCCTGGCCGGTCCAGGCGGCGAGCGCTCGTTGCGGCCATCCGGAAATATGCGGGCCAATAATGGCGACGCCGTCAGGCAATTCGCGGTCGACGGCCTCGGGATTGCATTCTTGTCATCGGTGACGGTGCAACAGGCCTTGTCCGATGGTGTTTTGGTGCAAATTTTGCCGCAATGGCAAGGGCGCGAGACGGGCGTGTATTGCGTCAGCCCATCGAGAATATTGTCGCCGGCGGCCAAGGCGATGATCGACTTTTTGGCAAATTGCTGGAAATCTGATGGTGCTTGGCATGTAACTGCGGATATTCCGAACATAGGCGGATAAATTATCAAAAAAATTTAAAACACGTGTTGCAAAAACGGCCAGCTTGAGCGATCATTACTCCAATGAGAATAATTCTCATTACTTGAAAGCTGAGTTCAGCTTACTGTTTTCATCCTATGACAACCGGCACCACACTTCGTCAGCAGTTCATTGCTTCCCGTCCGCAACTACGCGACGCCGCAACCCGCATCCTCGGCTGTCGCCAGCGCGCCGAAGATGTGCTCCAGGATGCTTATCTCAAATTGGCCGATGGCATAGAGGAGTTGCATATCCAAAATCCGATGGCCTATTTATTCCAGCTGGTGCGCAACCTGGCAATTGATCGCCATCGGCGCAGCAATTTTGAGTTGCAAGTGTTTTCGCCGGAAGAAGAGGGCATGCATGTCGGCTCCTCGGCCGCCACGCCGGAAGCGCATGCGATCCATACCCAGCACCTGGTGCTGGTGGCGCGCGCGCTGGCCAGCTTGCCCGAGCGTACCCGTTCGGCGTTCGAGCTGCACCGGCTCGGTGGCCAGACCCAGCGTGAAGTCGCGGCCCAGCTCGGCATTTCGACCACTTTGGTGAATTTCATGATACGCGACGCGATGCAGTGCTGCCGCGATGCGCTGAGCATGGTCTGAGCCTGGGAGAAAGGCCACGCTACCTTCATGGTTGTTGATATAATGAAGCGGGCTGCCGCTGCGGCAGTCCGTTATATCAATAATTTTAATCAACACCATGAATTCTACACCGGCCTCCGAAGGGCTTTGGCAGATCGCCCTGGATTGGGTCTTGCTCCAGCATGAAGGCGAACTGAGCGCTGCTGCCCAGGCTGAATTGACAGCGTGGCTGTCAGCGGCGCCGGCGCATCGGGCCGCTTATGATGAGGCGAGTCGTGTCTGGTTGGCCACCGGCCTGGTGCCGCCGTCGACGTTTTAGAGCGCCTAACAAAACATCCATGGCGGCGTTTTTCCTTGTCCACCATTGGTACTGTCCACGGCGTACTGCCCACGGCGTACGGCCTGCGACAATGCGCCTTGCCCTGAAGGTTTTGTCAGGCGCTCTTCGTTGCGTCGCCATGGCCGGCGTGCTGTCACCAAAGAAAACCCGTAACGATCTGGCGTCTATCCATCACCGCATACGCCGCGCTCCAGCGCGTGCCTTGCTGAAATTGCGGGCATAGCGTTTCCGTCAGTGCAAAAGAGATCGTGCGGCTATCCACATCGATGCGTTCGATATGCACCGCATCAAAATCAAACAAGCGTTGTACCGCGCCAAATGCGGCCTTGAAAAAACTTTCCTTGGCTGAAAACACCAGGGTCAGCAGGGTATTCAAGTCCAGCCGGTCTTGCAGCGTCCGCAAATACGCCAGTTCGTGCGCCGACACGATGCTGCCATGCATGAAGTCCAGTGTTCCTTCCCCGACTGTTTCGATATCGATCCCGATGCCGCCATATTGGCTTGCCGGCAAGACCAGCGCGGCGGCGACATGGTGGCTGTGCGTGATGCTGCCCAGCACTCCCGCTGGCCACAGCGGCTGGCGCGCCGCGCCGATGGGAATGTCGGTGTCGCCCAGGCCAAGGCCGATGCCGGCCAGCGCCGCGCGCGCGCAACTGCGTCCGAAAAAAAACTCGGCCTGTCGCTTGTTCACGCTGCGCGCCACTTGCTCCGGGCATTGGATGCCCGCTTGCCCAAAACGTCCAGGCTTGAAATCGCCGGGGTCGAAACCGGCCATCACCAGCTGCATCGGCGCGCGGCCGCAAATCGACCAGTGGCGCGTGACCAGCCGCAACTGCGCGGCGTCGGCATTATCGGATGGCGCCGGGGCGGGCCAATCTGGCGGGAGAGCTTGCATCAAGTCGGTCCGTATCGTCACTGTTCAGCGGAGGTTTTATTTGGCGCCAAGTGTACGGCCAATGGGCTGAAATGAACAAGCCTATTGTCGCGATCCGGCGCGCTGCCTGCGTCCGCCGACGGCCCCGGTACGCCCCTGCGGAGCCTGCCCTATAATGCCGAAGCCCGCCATCCATGGCACAGCCGAGTGCCTGGGTGCCGCCATGTCCAATATATCTCATAAGCAGGAGAACATCATCGATATCATGCAACGAGCGATTACCCGGCGACCGCCGCGCCGCCGGGCCGGGCTGCGCGCCGCTTTGATGGTGGCCGCCTTGTTCGCCATGTCCGGCGCCAGCGCCGCGCAGGATGCGCCGCCGGCCAGCGCCGCGCTGGAATTGCTGGTGCTCGGTTCGGGCGGCCCTGGCGCCACCGGACGCGCCGGCGCCGCTTACTCGGTGCTGCTGGACGGCAAGCCGCGCATTCTGGTCGATGCCGGACCGGGTGCGTTTGTCCGGGCTGGCGAAGCCAGGCTGCCGTTTGCCGACATGGATATTGTATTGCTGACGCATTTGCATGCCGACCACGCCGGCGGCTTGCCGGGCTTGATCAAGGCGCGCGCCGTCAGTGCGTGCGGCAAGATCGCCTTTCATGTGTTCGGCCCGAGCGCCAGCAAGGGCGGCCAGACCAGGGAGGGCGATGTGGATGCGGCGTTTCCATCGACGTCGCGTTTTATCGACCTGATGTTCGGCAAGCAGGGCGCGTTCAGCTATTTGCGCGATTTTTCCGCGCCGGTGACGTTCAAGACCACCGATTTGTTTACCCATCCAAAGGCGGGCGCCGCGCCGCTCATTATCGTCAACCAGGATGGACTGGTGATACGCGCCATCGCCGGCCACCATCGCGATGCGCCGGCGGTGATTTACCGTATCGATTACAAGGGCAAGAGCATCACCTTCAGCGGCGACATCGACCCCTTGGGCCACGCCGCCTTGCGCAGCATCGCCAAGGATAGCCAGTTACTGGTGTTGAATGCGGTGGTGCTGGATCCGCCCAAGTCGCCGCAAGTGCTGTACACGCTGCATACCGCGCCGCAAGATATCGGACGCATCGCCAGCGATGCGGGTGTCGGCGGCTTGTTGCTGAGTCATATCTCGCCGGTCATCGATGCGCAGCGCGAGGCGGTCACCGCATCGATACGCCAGGCTTACCAGGGGCCGGTGCAATTCGCCGAAGATGGCTTGCGCGTGCCGCTAACTAGACCGTAATAAATTATTGTGATTTCTGACCCTGCTTAGAGCCTATCCCAGTAGTGAGCGTCGTCTGCTGGCAGCGCATCAGGAGCGCGGACCAGGCGTGAGGAGGAAGCGTGGCGAGCCACGCGACGACGAGCAACGCAGTCCCCGCTACTGAGGGGCGCCAGAAGAGGGCGTATTCATCTACTGGGATAGGTTCTTAGATTGCACGGAAGCTGCCGGTATCGATGTCATGTGTTCATCTCGCTATCAAGTCGATAACCGGTCATGCCGGCCCGATGACGGGCGACAAGGCTGCGGTTCAATCATGGGCGCGCGATTAAAAATCGTTGATTATTCAAGATCCTGAAAGGTGAGATCATTACGCCATGGCTGGACGCCGGCATGTTGTCGGCGTTGCAGCCTGTCCCGGCAGGGGCGCCAGAAGAGGGCGTATGCATCTACCGGGCAGGCTCGCAGCCAGCCACTCACGGCATCGACAAAAAATACACTTTCTCGGGAGAATTTTGGATGAAACATATTTCGCTGATCCTTTTGAGCGCCGTCGCCATCGCCGGTTGCGCCACCCAGCCTGTGGCGCCGTCGGCCGGACTGGTCGCCAACGCGGTGCTGAAACCGACCCAGGGCAATCAAGCCGGCGGCAGCGTCCGTTTTGAAGAAAAGAATGGCCAGGTCTGGGTCATCGCCAGTATCGAGGGCTTGTCGCCTGGCCAGCATGGATTCCATATCCATGAAAAAGGCGATTGCAGCTCGCCGGATGGACTCAGCGCGGGCGGGCATTTTAATCCGACTGGCGTGCAGCATGGCAATCCGGCCAGCGGCCCGCACCATGGCGGCGACTTCGGCAATCTGGAAACGGATATGAATGGCAATGCGGAATTGAAAATGGCATTTCCACTGAGCCAGATATCGCTGGACAAGGATGCGCCCAACAGCATTATCGGCCGCGGTTTGATCGTGCACGCCGATCCGGATGATTTCAGGACCCAGCCGACCGGCAATTCGGGTAAACGGCTGGCTTGCGGCGTGATCGTACTGAAATAAATCCCGCGCATGGCTGACGGCGCAGCCTGTCCGCCCCGCCGGTGCAATACCAGCGGCGGGGCGTCGGCACGTCAAATGACCGCTTTGGCGGGTTGCTTGAGCCAGTAGCCTATCCCCAGCGCGATCAGCCATACCGGAATCAGGTACACCGACAAGCGCAAATCCGGCGTCAGGTACATCACCGCCAGGATGCCGGCCAGGAAGGCCAGGCACAGGTAGTTGGTGAATGGATAGCCCAGGCTGCGGAACAGCGTGGTTTGCCCCTGTTGCCGTTTATGGGCGCGGAAGCGCAGGTGTATCCAGCTGATCATGCCCCAGTTGATGATCAGGGCCGACACCACCAATCCCATCAGCACTTCGAACGCCTTGCCCGGAATAAAATAATTGACCGCGACACAGATGCCGGTGGCGATGGCCGACACGCCCAGCGACGCCAGCGGCACGCCGCGGCGGTTGACGTTCAGCAAGAAACGCGGCGCATTGCCTTGTTTGGCGAGGCCGTACAGCATGCGCGTGTTGCAGTACACGCCGCTGTTATAGACGGATAAGGCGGCTGTCAGCACCACCACATTCAGCACATTGGCGACCAGGCTGCTGTCGAGCGCATGGAAGATCAGCACGAACGGGCTGCCGCTGGTAACTACCTTGTCCCACGGATACAGCGACAACAAGATGCCCAGCGCGCCGATGTAAAAAATGATGATGCGGTAAATCGCCTGGTTGGTGGCGCGCGGAATCGTGTACGACGGGTTGTCCGCCTCGGCCGCGGTGATGCCGACCAGTTCCAGGCCGCCAAACGAAAACATGATCACGGCCATCGCCATCACCAGTCCGCCGGCGCCATTCGGAAAGAAACCGCCATGGCGCCACAGGTTGCTGACGCTCGCCTGCGGGCCGGCGTCACCGGAAATCAGCAGGTAGCCGCCAAAACAGATCATGCCGACGATGGCCACCACCTTGATGATGGCGAACCAGAATTCCATTTCGCCGAAGGCTTTGACGTTGGACAGGCTGATGCTGTTGATGATGACAAAGAAGACCAGCGCCGACACCCAGGTTGGTATGTGCGGCCACCAGTACTGGACATAGATGCCGACCGCCGACAATTCCGCCATGCTGACCAGCACATACAATACCCAGTAATTCCAGCCAGACATGAAGCCGGCCAGGTTGCCGCAATATTTATCGGCAAAATAACTGAAGGAGCCGGCGACCGGTTCATCGACCACCATTTCGCCGAGCTGGCGCATGATCAGGAAAGCGATCAGACCTGCCACGCCATAACCCAGCAAGACTGACGGGCCGGCCATCTTGATGGTTTGCGCGATGCCGAGGAACAAGCCGGTGCCGATCGCGCCTCCCAGTGCGATCAGCTGGATGTGGCGGCTTTTCAGGCCGCGTTTGAGTTCGTTGTTGCCGTCTTCCATCATGTATTGGGATCCTGATTTACGGGTGAGGGCGGTTCCATGGAAAACCATGGCACAAAAGCCAGTGATTCTAAAGCAATAACGCTGGCAGGTAAGGAAAATCTTGACGGGAAAATATCAGGCCGGCCAAGATCGGCACGGGATCTCGCAGGGAGCGTGGCGCGGCGCTGTATTCGCGTCGCGCCTTTATTTGATTTACATCAAACTTACATCAGTTAACGTCAAAATTCCCAGCGCAGCGACGTCGTGATGCTGCGTTCGGTCTGCCGCGGCAATTGCCCGATCAGGCTGCGTGCGGGCCGCTCGCTCTGGATCGCCAGCAATTCCGTGATCAGCGATACCGAATGGCTCAGGGCCATGCTGTATGCCAGCGCCAATGCGCGTCCGCGTTCGCCGTTCGGGTCGGATGGCCAGATATCGTGCTCGGTGGTACTGAAACGGTCGTAGCGCAACGCCAGTTTGCCGGCCCACAGCGGATGGCTGACCAATGCATACCAGGCCTGGTAATCGAGGCCGGTCGCATTGCGGCCCATATACGTATTGCCGCGCATGGCCTGCCACAGCCATTCCCAGTCGCCGCCCGGATGCGCCGTCAGGCTGATATGGTCGAACTTGGTGCGCCACGCATATTGGCCATCCTTGACCGCCAGCGGATCGGCGCGGTTGTCATAATGCAGTCCGGCGACTTCGATCACCTCGCTGTAACTGTAGTTGGCGCCAACGTAATAACCGAGGCGGCCGTCGATTTCGCGGAAGGGGGGGATGGTGCGGCTTTGGCGCGCAATCGCGCCGTCAGGCCGGTAGATCGGCAAGTCCGCCAGTTGCAGCGCCTCGTTGCGCCCGGCGATGCGGTCGCTGACCGACCAGCCGCGCCAGGCCAGCAGCGTGCCGGTCGAATCGTTGCCGTTGAATAATGCCGCCGTCACGCCATAGTCATGCGGCGAAGCGTCATAACGGCCGCTGTGCCACAACTTCCATTCCAGGCCGTTGGTGCGCAGCTCTTCGCCGATCCAGCTATTGATGGCGGCACTGGAAATGGTGCGGGCCCGGGGTCCAGTCGATGCCGCCATACTCGACTTCGACGCTGGTCGGCGGGAAAAAATAACCGGCCTTGACGCGCATCTTCCACGCGCCCGACGGCAAGGGATTCCAGCCCAGCCATGCCTCCTGTATATCGACCACGCCATGGTGCTGGTCGCTGGCGCTCAGCAGCACCGCGCCGTTGACCGTGTCGAGCAAGTCGAGGTCGCCGCGCAGCACCGCCTGGCCGAGGCTGAAGCGGCTGGAGTGGCGGTCATAACGCGACTTTCCCAGTCCGGAATCGGTCCAGCTTTGATCGGTGTCCGACTCGACCGCGCGCAGATCGATCTTGCCGCGCCAGTCGACGCCGCTGGCCTGGGCGAAACCGGTCGCCAGCAAGGCGGTTGCCAGGGCCATCCGGGTCAAGGCGCTGGTGAAAATCTTGTCGGGAGTCGCAAATGCCGGAAGGTAGGAGGGAGTGCGCATGCCAGTTGTTTTTTGAGGATCATCGTCAGCCAGCATGATACACGGGCCGGACCTTTTTATCGCATTGCCGGGGCCGCTTATTTGGATGGGCGCCAGCGGCTCTTGCGTGCGTATTACGAATACCTGGATGGTCGATGCGACCGCCGCACAAACGCTGGCGCCGCCGGGCATGAAGCTGTGGTAGCACGCCGGAAAGACGCCGTTTACCGTGCTGACCTACCGGCATGGCCATTTTGGCCCGGCCTTGCTGGGACCGTTGAGGACCTTGTTTCCCTCGCCGATGCAAAGCAATTGGCGGCTGTACCTGGAGCAGGCGCCGGCGGGCGCGCCGCAGGTCAGCACGGTGTTTTTCTTGAAGAACATCATGAACAGCCTGGTGTATGCGCTGGGGACGCGGCTGTTCAGCGATGTGTTGCCGACCCATCTGGCTGCCAGCTTTACGCATCGCAGCGAAGGCGGCGTGGTCGAATCGGGCATCGTGCCTGGCGCCGGCAGCGCGCCGGCGCTGGCCTGTGCGGCGCGCGTAGGCCATGACAAGAGCTTGGCGCCCGTGTTTGCGGAAGCATTCGGCAACTGGCAAAACGCGGTGCAGTTTATCGCCTGCCAGGATGCGGCGATTGCCCATGTCGAGCGGCTCGGCAGGCTGGCGCTCGGTGAAATTCAATTGCCGGTGGATCTGGCGCACGTGCTGCCGCTGCAGCTTGAGCCAGGCGCCGCGCAATGTTCGCTGCTGGCGCAATTGCCGGTGTCAGAGGGGCCGTTTGGTTTTATGGTGCCGGCCGTCAAATTTCATGTGCTGTCGGAACGCCTGCTGTAGAACCGCTTATCGGCCGTCAAGCCCGCTATTTTTATCGTTATTACACCTGTCGCTGTGCAATTAGCACATTCCTTATTGATTGGGTGCCGCGATAACCTTGCTTTTGCCCACACTATGTCAGCGCCCTGGAAATTTATTTTTTGAAAATGACTTGAATGGCATTTTGAAAGTCACCGATCAGGCGAATTCTTTTTCATACAATAGATTTGTTGTGCGTTTGCAACGATTGGGGTGTTTCCAAGGCGCCAAGTTGGAAAATTTTAAATGGTTTTTTTATTAAATTTCAGAATAAAATGTACGTTTTTTTGTTTTTTATCATTTAAAAATTTCTTTCTCAAGCTTTCTCACTGCTCTAGCCTTGAGAAATCTCATTTTATTGATGTTTTTTTGGAAAGCCGTGTTGATGTTTGACAAACAAATCATAAAGATGCTTTCATGATTTCCGGGCAGCTTGTTGGCAGACGATTCAACCGTGGTTTGAATATATAAAAATAAGTCCCTTAATTAAAAGTGCGCTGCAAAAAAACAGCGGCATAAAAAAGTATTTCATGAGTATCCAATGAAATGCCACTTAATAATTTCTTCGGGAGAATGTAATAATGGTAGAAAAGATGTTGGCCAAATCGGTGCGTCTGGCACTGGTAAGTGGTCTGGCTGCCAGTGCCGGTTTGATGTCCCAAACCGCACTCGCGCAAGATGCAAAACTGGGTGGGGAAAAAGTTGAGCGCGTAGTGGTGACCGGCTCCGCGATCAAGCGCGTTGATGCGGAAACTGCCGCACCGGTTGAAATTTATACCAAGAAAGACATCGAACGTACCGGCGCGACCAGCGTCGCGGAACTGATCAAGAATCTGGCTTCCATCGATATCAATGACCAGGGCGAATTGAGCGCCAACTCGCCGTCGGGTTCGGGCACCACCAACATCAAAATGCGTGGCTTGAGCGAACGTAACGTATTGATCTTGTTGAACGGCCGCCGCTTGCCGACCAATGCGCTGGCTGACGGTAGCGGCGCGGGCGCCGCAGTCGACGTCAACGTGATTCCATTGAGCGCCCTGGAGCGCATCGAAATCCTGAAAGACGGCGGTTCGGCGATTTACGGCGCCGATGCGGTGGCCGGCGTGATGAACTTCATCACCAAGAAAAATTACCAGGGGCTGGAAGTCAAAGGTTCTTACGGCCAAAGTTCGCGTTCCGACGCGAAAGAGAAAAACGCCAGCCTGGTATGGGGCCTGGGCGATTATGACCAGTCCGGTTTCAACGTGCTGGCCACGGTTGACGTGCTCAAGCGCGATCCGATCTTCCGCAAAGACCGCGACATCACCAGCTCGGCCGACTTCCGCCGCTTGGGCGGCATCGACGCCCGCAGCGGTTATTCGCCGAACGGCAACGTCAGCGACGGCACGCAACTGCTGCCTTGCGCTCCGGGAGACCTGGTCGGCAAAAGCTGCCGTTTCGACTTCAATAAAACCATCTTGACGTCGATTAACGGCGCAGACCGCGTCAGCGGCATGCTGATCGGCAGCTTGAAGGTCAATAACAGCACGCGCGCGTTCGCCGAGCTGACTTATTCGGAAAACAAGGATCATTTCGAGGCACAACCGGCTCCCGGCGCGTACAAAATCAGCGGCAATCGCACGGTGCTGGGCCGCTTCATGCAAATCGGCCCGCGCATCACCGACCGCAAAGGTTCGCTGACCCAGTTCACCACTGGCCTGGAAGGCAACAACGCCGGCATCGATTGGGATGTCTCGATCGGCAAAGGCATCAGCAAGGCCAGCAACCAGGACTCGAACTATCTGCAGACCGATCTGTTCAACGACGCCATCGCAAAAGGGTTGATCAATCCGGCCAGCACCAACAATTCGCCGGCCGAAATCGACAAGATCCGTCTGTCGCCTTTCCGCGAAGGCAAATCGGAATTGACGTTCTTTAACGCCAAGGCTTCGGCTCCGATCATGGACCTGGCTGGCGGCCCGCTGGCGTATGCCGTCGGCGTGTCGTATAACAAGGAATCGCTGACGGATACGCCCGATCAAAACCAGGTCGACGGCTTGGTGTTCGGCGGCATCCAGCAAGCCAAGGTGGATGCCAGCCGTAATTCCAAAGGTATCTTCGGCGAATTGTCGATTCCTTTCCTGAAAAGCGTCGAAGCCCAACTGGCCTTGCGTTACGACGATATTTCCAGCGTCGGCAGCAAGACCAGCCCGAAAGTGGCCTTGCGTTACCAGCCTATCGATAGCCTGATGTTCCGCGGTTCCTACGCCGGCAGCTTCCTGGCGCCATCGCTCAAGCAAATGTTCGGCGGCGTCGATGCGGGCGCCAATTCGACCGACGACAAGGATGTGTGCAATGCGTTCCCGACATTGTCTGGTTCGTGCAGCAATTTCCCGTATTACGAAGTCACCGGCTCGAACAAGAACCTGAAACCTGAAACCGGCAAGACCTATAACTTCGGCGTGGTTTTCTCGCCGGTGAGCGCCTTGTCGATCAGCGTCGACTATTTCAAGATCAAGAAAGAGAATGAAATCGGTACGCTGACCGTCAGCCGTGCGGTTGAACTGGGTCATATCGAAATCGTTGGCGGTGAAGCCCGTGTTTTGCTGAACAACCAAAATCTGGCCAAGACCCATGTTGCAGGTGTCGATACCGATATCCGCTACACTTCGCCGCAAACCGCGTTTGGCAAATTCACCTTGCGTAATGCGGCGACCGTGTACACGACCCAGGAAACCATGGATAGCGAAGGCGATCCTATGTTGAGCACCAAGGGTACCTACATGAATCCGAAATACCGCAATACGCTGACCTTGGGCGTGGATTACGGCGCATTCACCGGTTCGCTGATTACCCGTACCACCGGCGACATGATCGACTCCGACAAGCGGGTTGAAAAAATCCCTGCAGGCACCCGCCAGATCCCTTCGCACACCGAAGTCGATTTCACGGCGCAATACCAGGTCATCAAAAACCTGACGTTGACCGGCGGTATTAAAAACTTGTTCGATCGCATGCCGCCATACAGCCTGATGGGTTCGACCAACCAGTACGGCACCCTGGGCTTTGCGCAACTGTACAATGCCCGCGGCCGTTATTTCTACCTGGGCGCCAACTACAAGTTCTTTTAATTCATAGCCGGGAGGCTTTCATCCCGGACATGGCTGGCCGGCACGGCAGCCTTCTCTGCAAGCCGCATGGGATACATTCCATGCGGCTTTTTTTGTCTGGGGGGGCTGAATTGACTCTTGCAGGGAACCCGGCGCCACGCACGTCCCGGGCTCATCCATTCGGATGCCGCAGCATGTTATGATGTATTTTATGTAATTTTCATCATTGCATTTCTCATATGAGGGCTCGGGAAACATGTCTTTATTGATAGTTCTTGCTGCATTGGCCTTTCTGATGCTTGCCGCCTACCGCGGCTACAGCGTGATCCTGTTTGCGCCGCTGGCCGCGCTGGGTGCGGTATTACTGACCGAGCCTGCGGCGGTGGCGCCGGTCTTCAGCGGCATCTTCATGGACAAGATGGTCGGTTTCATCAAGCTGTACTTCCCGGTCTTCCTGCTCGGCGCGGTGTTCGGCAAGCTGATCGAGTTGTCCGGTTTTTCGCAATCCATCGTGGTGGCGGCGATCCGCTACATCGGCCGCTCGCGCGCCAACGCCGTCATCGTCGCCGTGTGTGCGGCGCTCACGTATGGCGGCGTGTCGCTGTTTGTGGTGGTGTTTGCCGTCTATCCATTCGCGGCCGAGCTGTACCGCCAGAGCGATATTCCGAAGCGGCTGATGCCGGGCGCCATCGCCTTGGGCGCGTTCTCGTTCACGATGGACACGCTGCCCGGCACGCCGCAGATCCAGAACATCATTCCCACCACCTTCTTCAACACCACCGGCTGGGCCGCGCCGTGGCTGGGCACCATCGGCGCGATCCTGACCGTGGTGCTGGGCCTGGTTTATCTGGAATGGCGGCGGCGTGCGGTCATGGCGACCGGCGAGGGTTATGGCGCCGGCACGGAAAAACCCAGCATCGATGCCGGCGCCTTGCCGCATCCGCTGCTGTCGGTGGCGCCGCTGGTGCTGGTGGGGGTGGCCAACTTCGCGCTGACCAAGCTGATACCCGGATGGTATGGCGACAGTTACGCCTTGACCGTCGACGCGCTGCCGGGCCTGCATGCGCCAGTGACGACCACGATCGCCTCCGTGGTCGGCATCTGGGCCGTCGAAGGGGCGCTGCTGCTGGGCATACTGCTGGTGTGTGTCACCGCGTTCGGCCGGATTCGCAGCGCCTTTGCCGAAGGCACCAAGGCGGCGGTCGGCGGCGCCCTGCTGGCGGCGATGAACACCGCGTCCGAATACGGTTTCGGCGGCGTCATCGCCGCGCTGCCGGGCTTCCTTGCCGTCAGCAGCACGCTGCGCAGCGTACCCGATCCACTGGTCAACGCCGCCGTGTCGGTGACCACGCTGGCCGGTATCACCGGCTCCGCATCGGGCGGCATGAGCATCGCGCTGGCCGCCATGTCGGACAGCTTTATCGAAGCGGCCCGGCAAGCGCATATCCCGCTGGAAGTCATGCACCGGGTGGTGGCGATGGCCAGCGGCGGCATGGACACCTTGCCGCACAACGGCGCCGTCATCACGCTGCTGGCGGTGACCGGTCTGACGCACCGTCAATCCTACCGCGATATTTTCGGCATCACGGTGATGAAGACAGTGGTGGTGTTTATCGTCATCGGCGTCTATTATCTGACCGGACTGGTGTGAGCGGGCAGGGCGGCCGGAGGCTTTCCCAGGTCATCCTGGCGCTGCTTGCCATACATCCGGCATTGCGCCGCCAGGGCCAGTAAATTCGGGTCGCGCTCGCGGTTCTTCGGCAGCAGTAGCGTGATGCTTTGGTGTGAGGCATACTGGCCGGCCAGCGGGATCAGCTCGATGCGGCTGCTGAATTCGGCCACTCGGCCGGGCAGCAGGCTGTAGCCGATGCCGCCGCTGACCAGGTTGATCAGCGAAAAGATATCGCCGACCCGCATCACGGTTTCGGGCACGAAGCCGGCTTGCCGAAACGCGTGGGCAAAACTGTCGGAGGTGACAAAGCCATCGCCCAGGGTAATGAATTTTTCATCCCGCATCCGCTTCAGGTCGATCTGCGCCTGGCCCGCATAAGGCGACCCCGGCGGGGCTGCCAGCCGCACCTCATCCTCGAACAGCGGCACGGCGATCAGATTCGGGTCGTTCAGCGGCGCCTGCATGCCGATGACGATGGCGTCCAGCCGGCCGTCGTCCAGGCTTTGCAGCAATTCCTGGTTCGAGCCCAGCGTCAGGTCGACATTCAATGCCGGCTTGCGCAGCTTCAGGCCGATCAGCAATTGCGGCACGCAGCGCAAGGTCAGCGAATACAGCGAGCCGATTTTCAAGCGGTTGGTATTAAAACCGGCCAGCTCGCGCACCTTGCGGATGCCTTCCTCGCATTCGCCGACCGCGCGCTGCGCATGCTTGGCGAACGCATAGGCGCTGGGCAGCGGCACCAGGCTGCGGCCCTCGCGCTTGAACAGCGGACAGCGCAAGCCTTGCTCCAGCGAGTGCAGCGAACGGTGCACGCTGACCGCGCTTTGCCCCAGTTCCTCCGACACGCGCGCCAGCTTATGCAGGCGCATGAAGGCCAAAAACACTTCCAGCTTCTTGAGGGTGATTTCTTCGTCGATCATCAGGGCCGCCGCGATGGTTGCTGTAACTGCTTACCGGAAACCGCAGCATACCTTGTTTTGACGGATTTCATTACTGCCAGGTTAATCAACCGGCGGCCAGCTTGATTGTAATGGCGCTGCGCTGTTCCTATGCTGGAGCATCACGGTAACAGCCAGTGGAGAGTTCATGAACAGCATCATCAAGCGCCAGTGGGATACCCGGCGGGTCGAAAAACAGCGCCGGCTGGCTTCGGTGGCCCATTTGTGCGACGGCCCGCTGCTGCGCACCGAAAGCATCGTCGAGGCGCTGCACACCCTGATCGCCAGCGGCGACCGGGTGGTCTTGGAAGGGAATAATCAAAAGCAGGCCGACTTCCTGGCCCGTTCGCTGGTGCGGCTCGATCCGGCCAAGGTCAATCATCTGCACCTGATCATGCCCAGCGTCAGCCTGCCGGAACACCTGGACCTGTTCGAGCGCGGCATCGCCCGCAAGCTCGATTTCGCCTTCGCCGGCGCGCAAAGCCTGCGCATCTCGCAATTCCTGCAAGACGGCTTGCTGGAAATGGGCGCGATCCACACCTATGTCGAACTGTATGCGCGGCTGTATGTCGACTTGACGCCGAACGTGGTGCTGGTGGCCGGCTACATGGCCGACCGCCAGGGCAATCTGTACACCGGCCCCAGCACCGAAGATACGCCGACGCTGGTCGAGGCGGCGGCTTTCCGCGACGGCATCGTGATCGCGCAAGTGAACCGGATCGTCGACGATCCGGGCGATTTGCCGCGGGTCGACATTCCCGGCGCATGGATCGACTTCGTGGTGCAGTCCGACCAGCCGTTTTATATCGAACCGCTGTTCACCCGCGATCCGCGCCTGATCAAGCCGGTGCATGTGCTGATGGCGATGATGGCGATCCGCGGCGTGTATGAACGGCATCAGGTGCAGTCGCTCAACCACGGCATCGGTTTTAACACCGCCGCGATCGAGCTGATCTTGCCGACCTATGGCGAAAAGCTGGGCTTGAAAGGCAAGATCTGCAAGAACTGGACCTTGAATCCGCATCCGACGCTGATCCCGGCGATCGAAAGCGGCTGGGTCGACAGCGTGCATTGCTTCGGCGCCGAGCTGGGCATGGAAGCGTACGCGGCGGCGCGGCCGGATATCTTCTTTACCGGCCGCGATGGCTCGATGCGCTCCAACCGCGCCTTGTGCCAGCTGGCCGGCCAGTACGCGGTCGACCTGTTCATCGGTTCGACCCTGCAAATGGATGGACTCGGCAATTCCTCGACGGTGACACGGGGCCGGCTGACCGGCTTTGGCGGCGCGCCGAACATGGGCCACGATCCGCATGGCCGGCGCCACGCCAGCCCGGCCTGGCTGGACCTGATCGAAACCGACGACCCGCTGGCGCGCGGCAAGAAGCTGGTGGTGCAAATGGTCGAAACCTTCCAGGACGGCGGCCAGCCGACCATCGTCGAATCGCTCGACGCGGTGGCGGTCGGCAAGGCGTCCGGCATGCCGCTGGCGCCGGTGATGATTTATGGCGACGACGTGACCCATGTGCTGACCGAAGAGGGCATCGCCTACCTGTACAAGGCGCGTTCGCTGGACCAGCGCAAGGCGATGCTGGCGGCGGTGGCCGGCGTGACGCCGGTCGGCCTGAGACACGATCCGAAAACCACGGCGGCATTGCGCTCCGGCGGCTTGATCGCGCTGCCGGAAGATATCGGCGTGCAGCGCGGCGACGCCAGCCGTTCGCTGCTGGCCGCCAAGAGCATCGGCGACCTGGTCGAATGGTCCGATGGTTTATATAACCCGCCGGCCAAATTCAGGAACTGGTGATGACTGCCTTGAATCGATTGCAGGGACTCGCGAGCAGCGCCCCATCGGCGCCGCTGGCCGGACGTCTGGCCGACATGGCGGTCGCCGCCTTGATCGATGAAGCGATGCTGACCCCGAAGCCGGGCCTGGTCGACCTGCGCGGCAGCGGCGCGCACCACGACTTGAACTGGCTGCTGATGTGTCATTCGGCGTGGGCGCTGCATGCGGCGTTCCGCGCGATGGCGCTGGCCGGCCAGGAAATCGGCGATGCGGCGCTGCTGCGCGAACGCATCGGCGCCATCGGCCGCGACGGCGAGCGGGCCATGATGGCCGCCACCGGCGGCATCAACACCCATCGCGGCGCGATCTGGGCGCTGGGCTTGCTGGTCAGCGCCGCCGCGCAGCCCGGCGCCAGGTCGGCCGCCGACATCGCCTGCCGGGCCGGCCTGCTGGCGCGGCTGCGCGACCGCCATGCGCCGGCGGTTACCGGCAACAAGGGCGAACTGGCTTGCCTGGAACACGGCGTCGGCGGCGCCCGGGCCCAGGCGCAGGCCGGTTTTCCGCAAGTGATGCAAGTGGCGCTGCCGATGCTGGCCGCGTCGCGCCGGCGCGGCGATGGCGAAGATGCGGCGCGCCTGAACGCCTTGCTGGCGGTGATCGGACAACTGGACGACACCTGCCTGCTGGCGCGCGGCGGCGCAGCGGCGCTGGCCGCCACGCAAGCCGGCGCGCGCGCCGTGCTCGATGCCGGCGGCGCCGCCGCGCCGGCCGGCAAGCTGGCCTTGTCGGCGCTGGAACGGCGGATGCTGGCGGACCGTTTGTCGCCCGGCGGCGCGGCCGACTTGCTGGCGGCCGCGTTGCTGCTGGACCGGATTGAACAAGCGGATCAAAAAAGATAGTGTGCAAATAATGGAGGCCGATGATGGAAAAACTACAGTATGAATTTAGCGCCGGCCAGCCGGCGGCCAGCCGCGCGCTGGCCGGGGTGGTCAGTTCGGGCGACCTGGAAGTGCTGCTGGAGCCGAAACCGGCCGGCAGCACCACGGTGCGTGTCAGCACCTCGGTCGACGGCTACGGCGGCGTGTGGTCAGCCTTGTTGAGCCGCGTGTTTGCCGATGCCGCGCTGCCGGCCGCCGATATCGAGATCAACGACAGCGGCGCCACGCCGGGCGTGGTGCGCATGCGCATCGAGCAAGCCTTCGAAGAAGCGGCGGGGCGGCCATGAGCACAGCCCACATCGGCATTGAACAATTATTGGCGCGCGACAGTTTCATCGAACGGGGCGCGCGCAGCCGTGCCATGGCCTTGCTCGATTCGGGCACCATGCGCGAACTGGTCGGGCCGTTCGACCGGGTCACGTCGCCATGGCTGGCGATGCAACACCTGGTCACGCAAGCCGACGACGGCGTTATCGTTGCCAAAGGCACGCTGGCTGGCTTGCCGACCGTGGTGCTGGCCATCGAAGGCGCATTCCAGGGCGGCAGCATGGGCGAGGTCGGCGGCGCCAAGATCGCCGGCGCGCTGGAACTGGCGGCGCAAGACAACCGCAACGGCGTGCCGACCCAGGCGGTGATCCTGTTCGAGACCGGCGGCGTGCGGCTGCAAGAGGCCAACCTGGGCTTGGCGGCGATCGCCGAAATCCAGGCGGCGATCGTCGATCTGCGGCGCTACCGGCCGGTGATCGGCGTCATTGCCGGCACGGTCGGCTGCTACGGCGGCATGTCGATCGCGGCTGGTTTGTGTTCGTATCTGGTGCTGACCCGCGAAGCGCGGCTCGGCTTGAACGGGCCGCAAGTGATCGAGCAGGAAGCGGGCATCGCCGAATTCGATGCGCGCAACCGGCCGTTGATCTGGAGCCTGACCGGCGGCGAACAGCGTTTCCAGACCCATCTGGCCGACGCTTATGTCGACGACGATACGCCCGGCATCCGCGCGGTGCTGACCGATTTGTTCGCCCAAGGCGTGCCGGTCGTGCACCGCAGCGCGCGCCACGACGACTTTTTGGCCAGCCTGGAACAGGTCGACACGACGGCGCAAGCGGTGCCGCAGGAGGTGCGCGATATTTACCGGAAAGGACTGGCATCATGAGTCAGCAAAATCAGCAAAATCAGCAAGCAGAAAGCCGCGGCGCGCGCTGGCTGGCGCTGCTGGCCGGCAGCGCACCGTTAGCCGGCGGCTACGGCGCCGCGCTGCGGGTGGCCGATGCCAGCCTGGCCGGCCGGCCGGCGCGCTATATCGCCGTCGTGCCGGACTGGAACAACCGTTTTCCGCGCGCCCGCAACGGCGAAATCGGCCTGGTCGAGGGCTGGCTGCTGGCGCGCGCGGTACAGCAAGTGATCGCGCTGGACCGCGCTGCGGCCGTCAAGCGCCCGATTGTCGCGCTGATCGACGTCACCAGCCAGGCGTATGGCCGGCGCGAAGAGGCGTACGGCATCCACCAGGCGCTGGCCGGCGCGGCCGGAGCCTACGCCGAGGCGCGTCTGGCCGGGCACCCGGTGATCGGCCTGATCGTCGGGCTGGCGATGTCCGGCGCCTTCCTGGCGCACGGCTACCAGGCCAACCGCCTGATCGCCTTCGACGATCCGGGCGTGATGGTGCATGCGATGGGCAAGGCATCGGCCGCGCGCATCACGCTGCGTTCGGTCGCGGCGCTGGAAACGCTGGCCGCCAGCGTGCCGCCGATGGCTTACGATATCCGCAGCTATGCGTCGCTCGGCCTGTTGTGGCGGGTGCTGGCGCCGAGCGACGCGGACCGGCCGCTGGACAGCGATGTGGCCCTGGTGCGGCAAACGCTGGAAGACGCGCTGGCCGATATCCTGGCCGATCCGCGCCAGGACCTGGCCGGCCGGCTCGACGGCGAACACCGCGCGGCGTCGAGAAAGGTCAGGCAGATGCTGCGCCAGCAGTGGTAAGTGAGGTAGTGAAAACGCAAGGTGCCCGTAAAAAGGTGGCGGCCAGCATACATAACAAACCAGCGGCCGCCTGATTATATTGTTGGAGGAGACATCATGATTATCTATGGAACCGCATTACTGGCCGTGTGCCATTTGTTGGGGATTTTTCTGGGCGACATGCTGGGCGCGCTGATCGGCGTGAAAACCAACGTCGGCGGGGTCGGCATCGCCATGATCTTGCTGATTTTTGCGCGGCTGCATATGCACAAGCGCGGCCTGATGCCGCAAACGACAGAACTGGGCGTGACCTTCTGGGGCGCGATGTACATTCCGGTGGTGGTGGCGATGGCGGCCCAGCAAAACGTGGTCGCGGCGCTGCGCGGCGGCCCGGTGGCCTTGCTGGCCGCGTTCGGCGCGCTGCTGGTGTGCGCCTGCTGCATCGCGCTGATCAACCGCGGCGAGCGTCCAGCCGCCGTCATCGACGCCGTCGCGCCAGCCTGAGGAGACCATCATGCTACAGATGCTGGAAAAGACCGTATTGAATAATGGCCTGGTGACGGCGTTCGCGGTGGTCGGATTGATCATGTATCTGTCGATGCAGTTGTCGCGCCGGCTGACGTTCGGCCGGGTCCACGGTTCGGCCATCGCGATATTGATCGGCCTGGCCCTGGCCTATTGGGGCGGGCTGCGCACCGGCGGCGAGAAAGGCCTGGCCGACTTGTCGCTGTTCAGCGGCATCGGCCTGATGGGCGGCGCCATGCTGCGCGACTTCGCCATCGTCGCCACCGCGTTCGAGGTGCAAGCCAGCGAAGCGCGCAAGGCCGGCCTGATCGGCGTGCTTGCGCTGCTGCTCGGCACCGTGCTGCCATTCATCGTCGGCGCCAGCGTGGCGTATGCGTTCGGCTACACCGACGCGGTCAGCATGACCACCATCGGCGCCGGCGCGGTGACGTATATCGTCGGCCCGGTGACCGGCGCGGCCATTGGCGCCAAGTCGGAAATCATGGCGCTCAGTATCGCCACCGGGCTGGTCAAGGCCATCATGGTGATGGTCGGCACGCCGATCGCCGCCAAGTTCCTCGGCTTGAAAACCCCGCGTTCGGCGATGGTGTTCGGCGGCCTGGCCGGCACCGTCAGCGGCGTTTCGGCCGGCCTGGCCGCGACCGACCGCAAGCTGGTGCCGTACGGGACGCTGGTGGCGACTTTTCATACCGGACTGGGCTGCCTGCTGGGGCCGTCGGTGCTGTATTTCGCCACCAGGGCCATCGTCGGCTGATCCATGAATCCGCACGATTTATTGTGGATCGCCGGCGCCGACGGCCTGTCGTTCAAGCGTGGCGCCGCGCGGCCGGACTGGCTCACCGACGACTGGCTGCGCCGGGCGCCGCTGGTGCTGCGCCGCGAAACCATGGCGGCCGGCGACAGCCGTTTGCCGGTCGGTGTGCGCGGGACCACGCGCAGCCAGCGCTGCGCCGCCTATGTCGAGCGTGACGCGGTATTGCGGTCTGTCGCGCCTGAAGCGCTGGCCGCCGGCCGCTATCCATCCGGCTTCCCGGCGCTGGCCGCGCTGGCCGCGCTGGCGCCGGCGTTCGACAGCAGCGGACTGGCCTGGGGACCGACCGGCGGCGTCGGCTTTTTGCTGGCCAGCGGCCTGCCGGTGCTGCGTCCGGACAGCGATCTGGACCTGCTGCTGCGCGCGCCGCGACGGCTCGGCGCTGGGCAGGCGGCGGCGCTGGCCGCCTTGCAGGTCAGCCCCGTCTGCCGCATCGATATCCAGGTCGATACCGGCCATGGCGCGTTTGCGCTGGCCGAGTGGCTGCGGTGGCCGTCCAGGATCATGCTCAAGACCGGCGCCGGGCCGGTACTGCTGGACGATCCATGGAGCGCACCATGAGCGGCATCTTGTTTACCTTTCCGGGACAGGGCGCGCAAAAGCCGGGCATGCTGCATGCGTTGCCCGATCATGCTGAAGTGCGCCGCACGCTGGAGCAGGCCGGCGCCGTGCTGGGTGGCGATCCGCTGCGCATGGACAGCGCCCAGGCGCTGCAATCCACCGTCGCCGTGCAGCTTTGCCTGCTGATCTGCGGCGTGGCGATGGCCCGGGTGTTCGCCGCGCATGGCGCGCGGCCGGACATGGTGGCCGGCCTGTCGATCGGCGCCTATCCGGCCGCGGTGGCGGCCGGCCTGCTCGATTACGGCGCCGCCTTGTCGCTGGTGCGGCGACGCGCCCAGCTGATGCAGGACGCCTATCCGCAAGGCTATGGCATGACGGCGATCAGCGGACTCGATCAAGGCCGGCTCGCACCGTTGATCGCCAGCGTGCATGGCCGCCAATCGCCAGTCTACCTGGCCAATCTGAACGGACCGCGGCAACTGGTGATTGCCGGCGCCGATGCGGCGCTGCAGGCGGTTGCGGCGCTGGCGCTGCAGGCCGGCGCCAGCCGCGCCGAGCGCCTGGCCGTCAACGTGCCGTCGCATTGCGAGTTGTACGCCGCCGTAGCGCTGCAAATGCAGGCGGCCTTCGCGCAGGTGACGCTGCATCGTCCGCAACTGACCTACATCAGCGGCAGTGCGGCGCGCGCGCTGTTCGATCCGTCCCGCATCGCCGATGATCTGGCGGCCAATGTGGCGCGCCAGGTGCATTGGCACGACACCGCGCGCCACGCGTGGGAACGCGGCGCGCGGCTGGCCCTGGAAATGCCGGGCGGTTCGGTGTTGACCGGCTTGAGCGCGCCGCTGTTCGACGATGGCCAGGCGCTCAGTTGCGACGCCAGCCGCCTCGACAACTTGCTGGCGCTGAGTGAACGCCAGCGCGGCGCCCTGTAATTCCTGCCGCCGGTTTCCCTTCCGATCGCGGCTCGATCAGGCGATTTTGCCGATGACCTGTGCATCGCCAAGATCAGCGAAGAACAGAAAAGTCCCGTGTACCTGTTCGGCGAATGGGCGGCCGGGCAGGACCGGCTGTTCAAGCGCGTGTTTTACACGCGTTTGTTGCCAGACTTGAAAGCACGCGGCAAGACGGTTATCCTGATCACCCACGACGACGCGTATTTCCACTGCGCCGACCGGGTGATCAAGCTGGAAGATGGTCACTTGCAGTCGGTTTCACAACATGGCGCGGAAGTTCCGCGCCCCATTTTGCACACTGTCTGATATGAATCCAAGCATCAATCCATCCGCCTGGCTGTTGCGCAAGCCCGGCGCTCCGCGCCGCTTGCGGCTCTACTGTTTTTGTTATGCCGGCGGCAGCGCCGTCAGTTTCATGCCGTGGCAAGCGTTGCTCGACCCGGCCATCGAAGTGTGTGCGATCCAGTTGCCGGGACGCGGCCCGCGCCTGGCGGAAGCGCCATACGAAGCGCTGCCGCCGCTGATCGAAACGCTGGCCCTGATGACCGGCGCCGCGGGCGAATTGCCGTTCGCCTTTTTCGGGCATAGCCTGGGCGCGCTGATCGCCTTCGAACTGGCGCGTTATCACCAGCGCCATGACCTGCCCATGCCGCGCCACCTGTTCGTGTCCGGCTGCGCCGCGCCGCAGCACCGGGGCGTGTCGCGGCAACTGCATGCCTTGTCGGACGACGGCTTGATCGACGCCTTGAAAGAGTATAACGGCACGCCGCCCGAAATCCTGGCGCACCGCGAATTGATGCAAATGGTGCTGCCGGCGATACGCGCCGATTTCCGGCTGGTCGAGCAATACCAGTACCGGGCCAGCCTGCCGTTGAACATTCCCGTCACGGCGCTGGCCGGCCGGCGCGACGAGCGCATCGGCGAGGAAGAGGTGGCGGGCTGGGGCAAGGAAACCAGCCTGCCGCTGGCGGTCGAATGGTATCAGGGCGATCACTTCTTCATCCACCCGGAGCGCGATGCGGTGCTGCGCCGCATTTCGGCGACCTTGGCCGGATTGTTGCAGCTGCTGTAAATGCCATAGGTGAGAGGCCGCCGGGCCGCGATACATCTTTCCGTCACGCAGATGCTTGACTATTTTTATAAAGATGTATTTTGTTTGCATGTTTAATGTTTTTGATCTACACTTGCGCCATTCAATCGAGAAATGGCAGGGTGGACGTCACGATGAACATCGATAAATTCAAGCAGCAGCACCTGGATATCCTCGCCGCGATCGCGGCCTTGCGCAGCCTGGCGCAAGACGGCATCGGCGAGAACGCGCCGCGTATTGCCGCGCAGATCGTCGCGATGAGCGGTCTTATCAAATTGCATCTGGCGGTCGAGCGGCGTTATCTGTATCCCGCCTTGCAAACGGCGGGTAATCCCGCGCTGGCTCGCATGAGCCGGCAATATCAAGGCGAAATGGATGGCATCGTCGATGCCTACCTGGCGTTTGCCGGCAAGTGGAACACCGCGCCCCAGGTCGCAGCGCAGCCCGAACAATTCCGCAGCGACGCCAACCATGTGCTGAAAACGCTGTATCAGCGCATGCAGCGCGAAGACCGCGAATTTTATCCGGCGATCGAGGCATTTGACGCCGGTCGGCAGGCCGCCTGATGCGGGTCCTTACTTCCCCCTTTTTGTTTTCCTTTTACCTGATGAACAAGGATGAATCATGTTGAGCATCGAACACCGCAATATCGTCAGCGCCACCGTTCCGGTCCTGGAGCAGGGCGGCGAAACGCTGACCCGTCATTTTTACAAGAACCTGTTCCGCGATTACCCTGAAGTGGCGCCTTATTTTAACCAGGCGCACCAGCACCATGGCGACCAGCAGCGCGCGCTGGCCAACGCGGTGCTGATGTATGCACGCAATATCGAGCGCCTGGAAAACCTGGGGCCGCTGGTATCGACCATCGTCAACAAGCACGTCGCGCTGCAAATCCGCCGCGAGCATTATCCGATGGTCGGGGCCAGCCTGCTGCAGGCGATCCGTGAAGTGCTGGGCGCGGAAACCGCCACCGACGCGGTGCTGGAAGCGTGGGGCGCCGCGTATGGCCAGCTGGCCGATATCCTGGCCGGCGCCGAGGCGGCGCTGTATGACGAAAAAGCGGCGGCCCCTGGCGGCTGGACCGGCGCGCGCGACTTCGTGGTGCGCGACAAGATCGTCGAAAGCGCCGAAATCACGTCGTTCGTGCTGGCGCCCAGCGATGGCGGCCCGGTGCTGGACTTCGCGCCGGGCCAATACATCGGCGTGCTGGTCACGATCGATGGCGTCGAACTGCGCCGCCAGTATTCGCTGTCGGCGGCCAGCAACGGTGTCGATTACCGCATCAGCATCAAGCGCGAACACGGCGGCAAGGTGTCGAATTTCTTCCACGACCAGGTGCGGCAGGGCGCCAGCGTGCGCCTGTCGCCGCCATCGGGCGAATTCGTCTTGCGCGACGGCGACAAGCCGCTGGTGCTGATCAGCGGCGGCGTCGGCATCACGCCGACGCTGGCGATGCTGACGGCGGCGCTGCGCACCAGGCGCCCGGTACATTTCATCCACTCGGCGCGGCATGGCGGCGTGCACGCCTTCCGCGAGCATATCGAGCAATTGGCGGCCAGCCACCCGCAATTGTCGCGCTATTACTGCTACGCGGAAGCGCTGGATGAACATGCGGCGCCGCATGCGGTGGGTTTGCTCGGCCGCGAACAATTAGGCCAATGGCTGCCGCCATCGCGCGACGTGGATGCGTATTTTCTTGGTCCGACGCCGTTCATGCAGGCGGTCAAGCGCCATCTGACCGATCTCGGCGTGCCGGAAGCGCAAACCCACTATGAGTTTTTCGGCCCGGCCGGCGCGCTGGATTAAATGGCTTTCTTAAGCTGGTTTCTTAAGCTGATGTAGCGCTATCACGCCCGGCGCCAGCGCCGTGCCGGGCCTGTCCGCCGCAGGTTTCAGCAGCGACGCCAGGCTGACCTGGTCGAGCACGGCCAGGTAGGCCCGGGTCGCTTCGGCCAGCGCCGACTTGAGCTTGCAGCCCGGCGTCAGCGGGCAGGTGTTGTGGGCCGTATTAAAACACTCGGCCATGAAAAAATCGGTTTCGGTGTCGCGCACGATGGCGCCGATATTGATGTCCGCCGGGTCGCGCTTGAGGCGCAATCCGCCATTCCTGCCGCGCACGGTTTCGACGATGCCGGACAAGCCCAGTTGATGCACCACTTTCATCAAGTGATTCTTGGAGATCGCATGCAGGTCGGCGATGTCCTGGATCGTCACAAGGCGATCCAGGTTCATGCCCAGGTACATCAGGGTGCGCAGGGTGTAGTCGGTGTAGGCGGTCAGTCGCATGCGTATCAAAGATGTCGATAACATCTTCCTTTCAGCCGCCAGCATACAGCAAATCGCTGGCCGGCAGCAGCCCGGAGCGCCAAATCCGGGCCGCCAACAGCAGGTTGACGCGGCGACAGGCCGGTTTTACAGTACGGCGCGCGCCACCAGCGCGAACGATTGCCGGTCGATGGCGATGCGGTAAGCCTTGACCTTGATGGTGACCGCGCCGGCCGGCACCGACAGCAGGCTGACCTGTTCCACATTATTGCTGCGGTCCGGTATCGTCGAGCCGGGCGCGGCATTGCCGATGCCGAGCCGGCCGGAGTCGGTTTCGACCGTCAAGTCCAGGTCGTTCTGCAGCGTTTCGCCGGGAGGATCGGTCCAGACCAGCGTGACTTTCAGTTCGGCGGCGGGGCGATCGAGTTGTACCGTGAAGACTTCTTCGTCGCCGGTGTCGAGCTGCGTGCCTTCATCCCACCAGGCCAGTATCTCGCTGTCGGCGCCGGCATCGACCGCCGCCGCCAGGTTGACCCGTCCAAAGCCCTGGTTGTTGTTCGGGATGGTGCCGGCTTCGCTCGGCGTGTACTGGCCGAGCAGCGGCCGGGCCGCGTTGATCAGTATCGCCTTGACGATGGCCGCGCTGGGCCTGGCGGCTTGCTGCGACTGCAGGAATTCGCGCACCACCGCCGCGCAGCCCGATACCAGCGGCGTCGCCATGCTGGTGCCGCCTTCGTAAAAGTACAGCGGGTCGGGCGATGGCCCCCAGCCGTTGGCGACGCCGTCGGCGCGCGAACGGGTCGACAGGATGCCGGTTCCCGGCGCCACCAGGTCGGGTTTGATGCGGCCGTCCGCGGTCGGGCCGCGCGAGCTGAAGGCGGCCAGGCCCTCCGGATTGTCGGCCAGCTTGTCGTTGCGCAGCGGGTCGGACGGGTAGTCCTGCGGCCAGCCTTGTCCATAGCGGTTGAACTTGAACCGGCCATCGACATAATAAAAGTCCGGCCGCTGGTTTTCGCTGGCGCCGACGGTGATGCAATTCTTGGCCGTGCCTGGCGAGCCGACCGAGTGCGCATCGATCAAGCCGTCGCGGTTGCGGTCGCTGCCATCGTTGCCGGCGGCGAACAGGATGCTCATGTCGCGGTTGGTCCAGATGAAGTTATCCACGTCGTAGGCATCCGGCGTGTAGCCGTTATTCGAATCGCCCCAGGAATTGGAGTGGACCCGGGCGCCTTCGTCGTAAGCTTGCTGGAACAGCCGGTACAGGTTGTTGCCCAGGCCGCCCAGGCCGCCGCGCGCATCCAGCACCGATTGCATCACCAGCGTGGCCTTGGGCGCGGTGCCGCGTATCGGTCCGTCCGCCGAATGGCCGTCGCCCAGCACCGAGCCGCAAACGTGGGTGCCGTGCCCTTGCGGATCGCTGGCGTCGTTCGGCCGGCCCAGCGCATGCAGGGCCTTGACGCGGCCCTCGAAGGCCGGATGCGGATGGCCGGCGTCGCCGTTGTCGAAGCCGGTGTCGCAGACCGCGACGATTTGTCCCTGGCCTTGCAGGCCGAGCGCCGTCATCACCGTGTCCGCGCCGAGTATGCCGCGCGCGACGTTATTCCATAATTTTTTCTCGAACACCGGCTCGATGTTGCGCACCAGGTCGATTTTCGACAGTGCGTCCAGCCGGTCGGTATCGACGCGCAGCCGGATCTTGCCATTGTCCGCATTCAGCTGGCCGGGACTGACGCCGGCCGCCAGCGCGACCTGGTTCAACGCGGCGGTCCTGTCGGCGTCCCGGTGCAGGACGATGTCGACCTGTTCGAGGCTGGAGCCGGGCGAACTGGCCATGCCTTGCATGCCCAGCAGCGGCGCCTGTTTCGCCTTGACGGCGGCGTGCAATTGCGGGGAAATCTTGAATCCTTCCAGGTAGACATTGGCCCAGGCGACAAAAGGCAGCGCGCGCACCTGGTGCAGGTCGGTGTCGTTGTAGCGGCAAATATAAGTATTGGTCGGCACATACTCCAGCATTTCCGCGCCGGTGTCGCTCAATTGTTTTTTTTGCGGCGCGGTCAATGGTTCCCTGGTTTGCACCAGAATATAGTCCGAACTTGCCGCGTCCGGCTGGAACAGCGCCAGTTGTTTTAGTGCCGGTGTCTCTGCAGCGGGATTCAGCGTGACGCCATTAATGGTGATGTTAGACATAATGATCCCTTCTCCGAAGTTGATGAGTGAGCGCCGCCAACAGCGCCGGGTGTTGCCAGTCTTGGCCAGTTATTAGAACGGCAGCGCCATCGTCGGTTCCGGAAAAAAGTGACAATATGTGACAATTGCAGCGCCGGTTTTTAAGAAATTCTTTCGCTGCGGCGTGTTTATTAATGCAGTCGTTTTTTATTCGGGCGCGCCGATTCATTGTTTATCGCCGCAATTAAAGCTAAATCAAGAAACTATTTTCAAATAAATATTTTTATTGCTATATGGAAATTATGATTCTATAATTGCCATGATTTAGTAATTATTCAAGGTAATGTATGTGTCATTGTTTTGCTGTGCGTTGCGGCTGTTCTGCCGTACCGTGCCGGTTGCCGCTCGCCTGCAGGTCAGCGCCGCCGGTTTCACGCTGAATACCCTCTCTCAAAAAACTATCCGACATGACGCTCTCTCCCTCATTGGGGAGATTGTCCCGGCCGGCCGATGGCGGCTTCCAATAAGTCGCCAGTAGCCCCCCGAATTAATGCCTCACCCTCATACCTCACTCTTCACGCTCCCATGAACAAGCACCTGTACCGCATCATCTTCAATC
>NZ_HG322949.1:2995937-3004745 GCF_000723165.1 Janthinobacterium agaricidamnosum NBRC 102515 = DSM 9628 | reverse complement strand
AACCAGGTGCACATCGGCGCCGGCGGCGATATCGCCAACAGCGGCGTGATCCACGCGCAGGGCGACACGCACCTGGCCAGCCAGGCCAATATCGTCAATAGCGGCACGATCACGGCGTTCGGCAATACCGCTCTGAGCGCCGCCGGGCGCATCGATTCGGCGGCCGGCGCGCTGCTGGCCGGCGGCGTCAACCCGGACAATACGCTGCGCGCCAGCGGCGACCTGACGCTGGACGCTCAAGGCGCCATCGGCATCCACGGCGTGGCCGCGTCGGCCGGCGCGACCAGCATCCACGGCGCCGCCGCCGATCTGTCGGACGCCAATCTGTCCGGCGCGCGCATCGCCATCGGGACCAGCCAGGGCGACCTGGACGCCAGCCGCGCCGTGATCGGCGCCAGCGATACGCTGGGCCTCGATGCGGCGCGTTTGTTGCGCACCGACGGCGGCCGCGTGATCGCCAATCAGCTCACGCTGGCGGCCCATGATGTGTCCAACGCGGGCGGCGACATCATGCAGCTGGGCGGCGCCGAGCTGGCCATCCGGCTGCCCGGGCAACTGGATAACAGCGCCGGCCGGATCGCCAGCAACAGCAATCAGCTGACCTTGCAGGCGGCCACGCTCAGCAATGCCGGCGGCAAGATCGAGCACGCCGGCAGCGGCGCGCTGTCGCTCAGCGCGATCACGTTCAACGACCAGCGCGGCCAGATCGGCAGCAATGGCGCGCTGGTCCTCAAGGCCGATACGCTGGACCACCGCGGCGCATCCACCGTGGCGGCGCAACTGGCGCTGGATGCCGGCACGCTGGATAATCGCGGCGGCGCCATCGGACAAACCGGCGCCGGGCAAACCGCGCTGCACATCCACGGCGGGCTGGATAACCGGGGCGGCACGATCGACACCAATGGCGCGCTGGCGCTGGCCGCGGCGACGCTGCACAATGGCCAGGGCCGCATCGCTGCAAGCGACAGCGCCAGTGTTGGCGTGCTTTCCAGCCTGGATAATAGCGGCGGTGTGCTGGCGGCGGCCGGCGGCTTGACGCTGGCCGCCGGCGATGTCAATAACAGCCGCGGCCAGATCCAGGCCATCGGCGGCGCCGCGGCGCTGGCGATTGGCGGCTTGAACAATGACGGCGGCAGTATCTCGGCCGGTAGCAGCCTGGATCTCGGCGCCGCCAATATCAACAACAGCGGCAGCCTGTACGCGGCCGGCAACCAGACCGTGCATGCCAGCGGCGCGCTGGTGAACAGCGGCGCGATCGCGGCGCGCGGCCACACGACCATCGCCGCCGCCAGCATCGATAGCGCCGCCGGCAGCCTGCTGGGCGCCGGGATCAACGCCGCCGGCGGCTTGCTGGCAGGCGGCGACTTGACCATCACGGCCAGCGGCGGCATCAGCGCGCTGGGACAAAACCTGGCGGCGGGAAATGCCAGCCTGGGCGGGGCATCGGTCGATGTGTCGGGCAGCCAGACCAGCGCCGCCAACCTGGCGCTGACGGCCCATGCCGGTAATGTGCTGACCAGCCATGCGAGCGTCAGCACGGCCGGCAGACTGGCCATCAACGCCGGCGCCGGCCAGGCCCGGGCGCTGATCAATGCGCAAGGCAGCCTGAGCGCCGGCCAGCTCGCGGTGCAGGCGGCGAACCTGGATAACCGCGGCGGCAGCATCGTGCAAACCGGTCGCGGCGACACGGCGATCGTGCTGACGGCGCCGGACGGCCGGCTCGACAATAGCGGCGGCCGGATCGCCGTCAACAGCGCCAATCTGGCGCTGGGCGCGGCCACGCTGGCCAATACCGGCGGCAAGATCGAGCATGCCGGCGCCGGCGCGCTGACGATCAGGGCGACCGCGCTGGACGGCGCGCGCGGCAGCATCACCGGCAATGGCCTGGTCGATATCGGCGCGGTCGACATCGACCACGACCAGGCCAGTACGTCGGGCCAGCAAGTGACGCTGCACGCCGCCAGCCTGAGCAACCGCGACGGCCGCCTGCTGCAAACCGGCGCCGGCCCGATGACGGTGGCGGTGGTGCGCCAACTCGACAATAGCGGCGGCGCCATCGTCGCCAATGGCGACCTGCGCCTGCAAGCGGGCGCACTGGCCAATGCCAGGGGGCGCATCACGGCCGCGCTGGCGGCGCGGGTCGACAGCGGCGGCGCGCTCGATAACAGCGATGGAGTGATCGCCGCCGGCGCCGCCTTGCAACTGTCCGGCACGGCGATCGGCAATGAGCGTGGCTTGCTGCAGGCCGCTACGGGCGCCTTGACATTGCAGGCGGCCAGCCTGTCGAACCGCAAGGGCACGCTGAGCGCGGGCAGCGACTTGACGGCCACGGTGGCCGGCGACGTGCGCAACGACGGCGTGCTGTACGCCGGGCGCGACCAGCATCTGGATGTCGGCGGCACGCTGGACAACAGCGGCTCGATCGCGGCGCTGCGCGACACCACGCTGCGCGCCGGCGACGTGCGCAGCAGCGGCTTGCTGGGCGCCGGCCTGACGGCCGATGGCAGCTTGCTCCAGTCCGGCAAGCTGACGGTCGGCGCGGCGCGGCTGTTGCAGGCCGGCGGACAAAACCTGGCCGCCGGCGACCTGCTGATGAGCGGCGCGGCGCTGGACCTGTCGGGCAGCCAGACCAGCGCCGCGAATATCGCGCTGACGGCCGCTGGCGGCGATATCGGCACCGGCAATGCGGTGCTGAGCACGGCCGGTTTGCTGGCCATCACCGCCCATGCGCGCAATGGGCAAACGCTGCTTAATCAGGGAGGCAAGCTCAGCGCCGGCCAGTTGCAACTGGCGCTGGCGAATCTGGATAATCGCGGCGGCGCTATCGTCCAGACGGGCAGCGGCGATACGGCGATCGAGACGGGCTTGCTGGACAATGGCGGCGGCCGCATCGCCGTCAACAGCGCCAATCTGACGCTCAATGCGCGCGACTTGAACAACCAGGACGGCAAGATCGAACATGCCGGCGCCGGCACGCTGGCGATCCGGGCCGACAATTTCGACGGCCAGCGCGGCCAGTTGAGCGGCAATGGCGCGCTGGACCTGGCGGCGACGTATCTGGATCACCGCAACGCCAGCACGGTGGCGCGCCAGGTGACGCTGTCGGCCGGCGTGCTGGACAACCGCAATGGCGACATCGTCCAGCTGGGCCAGGCGCATACCAGCATCCGGACCAGCCAGCGGCTCGACAATGGCGGCGGCAAGATCGAGACCAATGGCGACGCCGCGATCGACGCGGCGCTGCTGTTGAATGGTCACGGCGGCATCACGGCCGGCCAGAGCATGCGTCTCGACGCCAGCGCCGGCCTCGATAATAGCGACGGGACCATCGCCGCCGGCCGCGACCTGGCGCTGGGCGGCGCCAATCTCGACAATAGCCGCGGCAGCGTGCGGGCGGTGGCCGGCAATGCGGTCTTGACCATCGGCGACTTGAACAACAGCGCCGGCACGGTGTTTGCCGGCGCCCGGCTGGATACGACGGCGGCCAATGTCGTCAACAGCGGCAGCCTGTACGCCGGCGCCAGCCAGACGCTGACCGCCAGCGGCGCGATCAGCAATAGCGGGGTGATCCTGGCGCAAGGCAATAACACGATCAGCGCCAATAGCCTGGACAGTTCCGCCGCTAGCCTGATCGGCGCCGGACTGAAGGCCGATGGCGCCTTCAATGCCGGCGGCGACCTGAATATCCAGACCCGCCAGGGCTTGCGCGCCAACGGCCAGAACCTGGCGGCCGGCAGCGCCAGCCTGGCCGGCGCGTCGCTCGATATCGGCGCCAGCCAGACCAGCGCCGCCACGATCAGCCTGTCGGCCAGCAGCGGCAATGTCGGCACCAGCGCCGCGACGCTGACCACGCCGGGCCTGCTGACGGTCAGCGCCCAGGCCAACCCCGGCCAAACCTGGGACAACAGCCAGGGCACGGTCAGCGCCGGCCAGTTGGCGCTGCGGGCCGCCAATCTGAACAACAGCCACGGCAGCCTGGTCCAGAGCGGCGCCGGCGCCACGCGGATCGATACCGGCTCGCTGGACAATACATCCGGCCGCATCGCCGTCAACAGCGCCAATCTGACGCTGGCTGCGGCCACGCTGCTCAATACCGACGGCAAGATCGAACACGCCGGCAATGGCGCGCTGGTGATCCAGGCCGACCGCTTGAACGGCCAGCGCGGACAGATCACCAGCAACGGCGGCTTGAGCCTGACCGCCGCCACGCTGGACCACCGCAACGCCAGCACCATCGCGCAGCAGGTGACGATCGCGGCCGGCACGCTGGATAACCGGCAAGGCGAGATCAGCCAGCTGGGGTTTGGCCAGGCGGGCATCAGGGCCAGCGTCAGCCTGGATAATCGCGGCGGCAGCATCGCCAGCAATGGCAATACGGCGATCGCCGCGCAATCCCTGAATAACCAGGGCGGCAAGTTGCAGGCCGGCGGCGGCGCCAGCCTGGATCTCGGCGGCGGCACGCTGGACAACAGCAATGCCGGTGACATCGGCGCCGGCGGCAAGCTGACGGCCGCGCTGGGCGCGCTGCTGAACCAGAACGGCAAGATCACCGCCGGCGGCGCCCTGGACGCGGCTATCGGCGGGACGCTGCAGAATGCCGGCGGCTTGCTGGCGGCCACCGGTAACCTGGCCGTGGCGGCCGGGGCGCTCGATAACCGCGGCGGCAAGGTCGCGTCGGTGCAAGGCGATATCAAGCTGTCCAGCGGCGCCATCGCGCTCAACGACGGCGGCGCGATCCAGGCCGCCGGCGATATCGCCATCGTCGGCGCCGGCTTGAGCAATACCCTGTCCGGCAGCATCGCCGGACGCAATGTCAGCATCGATACCGGCCTGGCGGCGCTGGATAACAGCATCGGCACCATCGTCGCCGCGCAGGCGCTGAACGTGCGCAGCGGCGCGCTGGACAATGACGGCGGCTTGCTGCAATCGGGCGCCGGGCTGTCGATCGACACCCACGGCCAGGCGCTGAACAATGCCAACGCCCTGTCGTATGCGCGCAATCTGGGGAATCTGCAGGGCAATCCGGGCGGCATCGTCAGCGGCGCCGGTCTGAACCTGGCGGTCGGCGACTGGAGCAACCGCGACGGTTATGTCGGCGCGGCCGGCGCGGTGACCGGCCATGCCGGCTTGCTCGACAATCGCGGCGGCCGGATCGCCGGCCAGTCCAGCCTGGCGCTCAGCCTGGCCGGCTTGAACAACCAGAACGGCCAGTGGCAAGTGGTCGGCAAGCTGAACCTCGACGTGGCCGGCGTCATCGACAACCGGCAGGGCTTGATACGCTCCGGCGCGGCCGCCACGCTGAACGCGGCCGCGATCGACAATAGCGCCACCCAGGGCAGCAACCAGGGCCTGGAAGGCATCGACCTGACGATCAGCGCCGGCAGCCTGAATAACCGGCAAGGCGCGCTGCGCGCCGACCATCAGCTGACGTTCAGCGGTTCCGGCGCCTTCGACAACAGCCTCGGCTTGCTGAGCGCCGGCACCGCCCTGAGCGTCAGGGACGACGGCGCCAGCCGCAGCCTGGTCATCAGCAATGGCGGCGGCACGGTGATCGCCGGCACGCTGGCCGAGATCCGCGCCGCCAGCCTCGGCGGCGACGGGCGCATCCTGTCGCAGCAAGACCTGACGCTGGACTTGAGCGGCAATTACATCCATGGCGCCGGCGGCGAAATCACCGCCAACCGCAACCTCGGCCTGACGATCGCCGGCGACTTTGTCAATGCCGGCAAATTGCAGGCCGGCGGCACGCTGACGCTGGGCGCCGTCAATCTCGACAACACCGCCAGCGGCGACATCAGCGCCGCGACCACGCGCGTCAGCGCCAGCGGCGTGTTGAACAACCGCGGCCTGATCGACGGCGTGGCCACCGAGCTCAATGCCGGCACGCTGAATAACCTCGGCACTGGCCGCCTGTACGGCAGCCAATTGAGTATCGCCGCGGCGACGCTGAACAACGACGTTGAGAACGGCGTCGCCGCGACCATCGCCGCGCGCGAAAACCTGAACATCGGCGCGCAGGTCATCAACAACCGCGAACACGCGCTGATTTTCAGCGGCAACGACATGGCCATAGCCGGCGCGCTCGACGCCAAGCGTCAGGCCAGCGGCAGCGCCGCGGTGCTGAACAACGCCAGCGCATCGATCGAAGCGCTGGGCAGCCTGAGCCTGGCAGCGGAGCATATCAATAACCTGAATAGCCACTTCGAGGTCGCCATGTCGGGTCCGTCCGGGCCGCAGAATGTCACCGAGTATCAGGGCAAGGGCGTGGCGCAGCGCTACGCTGCCGGGACGCCCGGCGTCGAGGTCTATAATGACGAGTCGGACCATTTGCGCACGCCCGACAATACCTACGAAGAGTGGAACCGCTACGATATCGTGCGCACCACGCGGCAGAGCGAAGTGGTCAGCTCCGATCCGGGGCGCATCACGGCCGGCCGCAACATTTCCATCAACGCCGGGCAGGTATTGAACGACAATAGCCATCTCATCGCCGGCGGCTTGCTGGACCTGCATGGCATGTCGGTGTCGAACAGCCAGACCGCGGGGCAGAAAATCACCAGCGACAGCGGTATCGCCCATTCTTTCTGGCGCAACCATAAAAGGGGCCGGGATGACACCGGCCATAGCAGCACCGGCTATGCGCCGCCGGACCAGATTGAAACCATTTCGCTCAACGTGGCCAGGGAACAGCAATTGGCCGCGCCGCAAGGCAGCGGCACCACGCTGGCCAATGTCGCCATAGCCAGCGTCGATGGCGCCACCAGCGCCGCCGGCAGTGCCAGCGCCGATGTCAAGTCATCGGCCATCGTCAAGGCGCTTGCAGGCCTGGGCGGCGTCGGCAATGCATCCGGACACGGCGCCGCTGCGGCCAGCGCAGGCAGCGGCCCGCAGGGCAGCGAGCGCACCGGCAACGCCGGCCAGGCCGGCGGCGTCGACGCGGCCACGGGCGCGGTGGCAGGTGCCGTCTCCGGTGTCGGCGCGAACCATCAAACGACACTGGCGCCGGCTGCCGGCGCCAGCGTCGGCGGCGCATCCGGCGGCGCGGTCCAGGTGGATGCGGCCAACGGTGCGCCGCGGCAGGTCCGCCTGAACGGCATCGCGCAAGTGGCGCTGGCCCATCCATCGGGCGGCGCGCAAGTGGTGCGCAGCAGCCCGGCGTCGGTGGTGTTGCCGAACGCCAGTCTGTTCAAGATCAGTCCGGCGCCATCGTCGCACTACCTGGTCGAGACCGACCCGCGCTTCGCCAATTACCGCGCATGGACCGGTTCCGACTATTTGCTGAATCAGGTCAAGGCCGATCCGTCGGTGACGCAGAAGCGGCTGGGCGACGGCTTTTATGAACAGCAGCTGGTGCGCGAACAGGTGGCGCAACTGACCGGCCAGCGTTTCGCCGGCGACTACAGCAGCGACGAGCAGCAATACCGCGGGCTGATGGACTCCGGCGCGGTCTACGCCAAGACCTGGGATTTGCATCCCGGCGTGGCGCTGACGCCGGCGCAGATGGCGGCGCTGACCAGCGACATCGTCTGGCTGGTCGAGCGCGACGTGACGCTGGCCGACGGCAGCACGCAAAAGGCGCTGGTGCCGCAAGTGTATCTGCGGCTGCGCGACGGCGACCTCGATGGCAGTGGTTCCTTGCTGGCCGGCAAGGAGGTCAACCTCAACCTGTCCGGCGATCTGACCAACAGCGGCACCATCGCCGGGCGCGAGGTGGTCAAGCTCAGCGCCGAAAACGTGGACAACCTGGGCGGGCGGGTGCATGGCGATGCGGTGGCGGTGGCGGCGCGCAACGACTTGAACAACATCGGCGGCGCGATGTCGGCGAACAGCCAGCTGATCGCCACGGCCGGGCGCGACCTGCACATCGACAGCACCAGCCACAGCGGGTCCAGCAGCGCCGGCGGCAACAGCTTCAGCCGCACCGGCCTGGACCGGGTGGCCGGTTTGTACGTGACCGGCGACGGCAGCGGCGGCAGCGGTACGCTGGTGGCCGCCGCCGGGCGCGACGTCAGCCTGCTGGCCGGGGTGATCGGCAATGCCGGCCAGGACGGCAATACCATCGTCAGCGCCGGGCGCGACATCAACCTGGGCACGCTGACCACGGCCAGCGCCAACAGCCTGCACTGGGATGCGAACAACTACCGCAAGGACAGTACGAGCACCGACGTGGGCAGCCAGATCCAGGCCAGCGGCAATATCGCGCTCCAGGCCGGCAACGACCTGAACGCGCGGGCGGCGGACGTGCAGGCCGGCCAGGCGCTGGTGGCCAGCGCCGGCCATGACGTGAACCTGACCGCCGGTATCAACCAGACCTCGCTCGACGAAGGCCACCAGCATACCGAAAAAGGCTTCCTGCACAGCGAAACGATCACCAGCCGCGACACGCTGGAACGCAGCATGGCGTCGGGCAGCGCGTTCGGCGGCAACACGGTGGCGCTGGCGGCCGGCCATGACATCAAGGTGACGGGGTCGAGCATCCTCAGCGACGGCGCGGCCAGCCTGATCGCCAAACACGACATCACGATCGCAGCGGCGACCGACAGCAGCACCGCATCGCAGCACCGTAGCGTCAAGGAAAGCGGCTTCCTCAGCGGCGGCGGTTTCGGCATCAGCTACGGCACACGCACCACCACGGTCGACCAGGAGCGCGACGCGACCAGCCAAAGCGGCCAGTCGCGCAGCGCGGTCGGCTCGACCGGCGGCGATGTGACGATCGCCGCCGGCGGCGCCCTCAACATTTCCGGCAGCGACATCGCGGCCGGCGGCGACCTGGACCTGCTGGGCAAGAGCGTCACGATCACGCCGGGG